>CALZMK010000009.1 GCA_945788545.1 uncultured Prevotella sp. | reverse complement strand
CCCTAAGTCGTCCAATCTCATTAAGGGTGTTGGGCGCATTGTGAGCGTCGATAACGTAAATCTCGTTATGACTGCGGTTGGTCATTCTGAGCTGTCTCTCGGGGGTTAGCTCACTCTTAATCAGCTCCTTGTCAACGGGCTTAATAATCTCTTGTTCCATCTCTATGGGTACTTTTTGTACTTTGGTTGTAAATATTAGAGTTTGTAAACGATATCTTTAACATACTGTGCCCATTCAATGGCGGATTTCGATTTGTCGAATGTCTGCCAAGGTATGGGTTTTCCTATTTTCACCTCGAATGTCTTATGCACATTCTTGTACATTTCGTCAACGAGGAATAGCATGGCGATGTTCACCTTCTTGATATGTTTGTCGGAGAAATTGGCCAACTTATAGAAGAAATCGGAGTTTTGGCCTCCAAAATGGATAGGCACAACATCTCTTTGGTATTCAACACTTTTGGCAATGAATGTCTTGCTCCATTTTACGTCACGTATCTCTCCGTCGGGTTGCTTGCGTGAGCATATTCCCGCTGGATACATCAATATGTGGTTGTCGCTTTGGAATCCGGCCTCCACCATTGCGGGGAAGTTGCGCGACTGTTTACCTGTCTTGTTGATGGGAATGCAGAGGGGGGCCAATCCAGGAAGGTTCATGAGCAGGTCGTTGACGAGGTATTTGAACTTTCCGTCATATTGGCGACCGATGATTGAACCGAGAGCCACTCCGTCGGCTCCGCCAAGGGGATGGTTGCTGACAAAGGTGTAGAGTCGGCCATCGTCCTTGTCGGGCAGATTCTCCTTGCCGACAATTTTAAGTGTCATATCGAGATAGCGCACACACTCCTCGAGCCACTCGGTGCCAGTCTCATGACGACTTTCCCACAGGTAGCGGTTTACCTCGTCCTCATGTATTGTCTTCTTCAGCCACGACACAAGAAATCCAGGGACGAATTTTGCTTTCGTCCCAAGTTTACTTTTCAGTATCTTGTCTATGTCTATGGTTTTTTCCATAAATAAATTCTTTCTCTATTCTTAGTGCTTTTCGCACAATCGTTGGCAAAGGTAGTCTAAATATTTGGATTATCACTCTTTTTTAGAAGAAAAATAGTCAAAAAGTATAAAAATGACCATATTTTGTTTTATTTTAACGCAATACAGGGCATTTGAAGCATAAATGTATCAATGTCGTTATGGGTATGAAATGGATGTCAAGGAGTGCTCTTAACATTAATTATAATAAAAAAGTGGGGAAAAGTGGTGTAATGTGGGGAATTGTTAGTAACTTTGTCGCGGAATTCCAATTTTAATGATGTACGTATGAGATTTTTAGGCAATTTTGAAGCGCGTTGTGACGCCAAGGGCAGGGTTTTCCTGCCGGCAGTCTTCCGCAAGGTCCTTCAGGGGTCGGGCGATGAGAGGCTTGTGCTTAGGCGTGATGTGTTTCAATCTTGTCTTGTGCTTTATCCCGAAAGAGTATGGAACGAGCAGATGGATAGTTTGCGCGCGAAATTGAACCGATGGAACAACCAACAACAGCAGGTGTATCGCCAGTTTGTGTCGGAGGCCGAAATGGTACAGCTTGATGGCAACGGCAGATTCCTTATCTCTCGCCGTTGTATGAAGGCAGTGGAGATAGAAGCCGACGTGCGTTTTGTAGGAATGGGCGACACTATTGAGATATGGGCAGTGAAGAAGGCTGACGAAGCGTTGATGGACGAGAAGACGTTCGGCGAAGAACTGCAAAAACTAATGGATGAAGAATTAGGAATTAGGGATTAGGAATGGAAAACGGAGAATATCATATTCCAGTACTGCTGAAGCAGAGTGTTGACGGTCTTGACATAAAGCCCGGAGGCATATATGTGGATGTTACCTTTGGTGGTGGCGGTCACAGCAGGGAGATATTGTCAAGATTGTCGCCCGACGCTCATCTGTATAGTTTCGACCAAGATGCTGATGCAGAAGAGAATGCATCGAAGGGAGAGCAGAGATTGGCGGATGACAATCGCTTCACATTCGTGAGAAGCAACTTCCGTTATCTAAAGAATTGGATGAGATATTACAATGTTGATCATATCGACGGGCTATTGGCCGACCTTGGGGTGTCGAGCCATCATTTCGACGACGAGACGAGAGGCTTCTCATTCAGATTTGATGCTCCCATAGACATGAGGATGAACAAAAGGGCAGGGATGACTGCTGCCGATATACTAAATGAATGTGACGAGGAAGCCATTGCCAATATACTGTATCTCTACGGAGAACTTAAGACTTCACGCCGCCTTGCCGCTGCCATAGTGAGACAACGGGCCTCGAAGAAGATAGTGACAACAGGTGACCTGATGGAAGTGGTGGAGCCTATTATGCCAAGGGAACGTGCAAAGAAAGACATGGCAAAACTGTTCCAAGCATTGAGAATTGAGGTAAATCATGAGATGGACGCACTTAGTGACATGCTAAGATCGGCGGTGGATTGCCTGGGAGAAGGTGGCAGACTATCCGTAATCACTTATCACTCGCTTGAAGACAGAATAGTGAAGAACGTGATGAAGTCGGGAAATGCCGAGGGTAAGGTAGATAAGGATTTTTATGGACGAGTCAACACTCCACTGAAAATGGTGGGTAAGGTGATACTCCCAGATAATGACGAACAAAGAAACAATCCGAGAAGTCGTAGTGCAAAACTGCGAATAGCGGAGAAACAATAACAAGACGATGGCAGAAGAAGAAATCAAAAAAGAGGCTGTGAAGGAAGAAAAAAGTTCGGCTTTGCAGATGCTCAAGAATTCGGTGAGTGAGGAAGACAACAATCCTACCACCCAACTTAGTCTGAAGACGATACTTGGAGGCGATATACTCAACGCCGAACTGTTTCGTCGTCAGTTGTGGCTTATTGTCATCGTTGTGGTGTTTATTATTGTTTATGTGGCATCTCGATACCAATGTCAGCAGGATATCATTAAGATAGCTAACATGGAGACGGAATTGAAGGACGCAAAGTACAGGGCACTGTCGATATCAAGCAAACTCACCGAGCGTTGCCGCGAAAGTCATGTGCTCCAGTTGCTTAAGGCCAACAATGACAGTTTGCTGCAAGTGTCCGATCAGCCACCTTATATAATTAATGTGCCCGAGAGATAAGGGAGTTAAAGAAGATAAAGAAGTTAGAGAATGAGCAAGTTCGAGAATGACAAGGTAATGCCGCGGTATTTTATCTTAGCGGTGGTACTGACCATCATAGGGTTCGTCGTGGTGGGCAGGGCTGCCTATATCATGACTGCCAAAAAGGATTACTGGGAGCAAGTGGCATCGCGCCTGAAGCGCGACAGCGTAAGCGTGAAACCCAACCGAGGTAATATCCTCAGTTGCGACGGACAGCTCATGGCAAGCAGTATTCCTGAATACAAGATATACATGGACTTTGTGGCTGGTGGGGAGAAGAAGGACTCGCTGCTTACCGTAAAGATGGACTCCATCTGTATGGGGCTCAACCATATCTTCCCAAGCAAGAGTGCCGACGAATTTAGGAAACATCTTGAGGAAGGAAGAAAGAAACAGGCTCGCAACTGGCCAATATGGCCGAAACGTATCGACTATAACACATATTGCGAGGTGAAGGCGTTGCCAGTGTTCAAGCTGTCGTCATATAAGGGTGGATTCCATTGTGAGGAGTTTAATTCGCGCCGACGTCCGTTTGGTTCACTCGCACAGCGCACAGTGGGTGATATGTTTGGAGCCAAGGACACAGCGCGCTGTGGACTGGAATTGGCGTATGACTCCATATTGCGAGGCACTGAGGGCCTGACCCACCGTCGTAAGATTTTGAACAAGTATATGAATATCCCGGTGTTGGCTCCTGTTGACGGATGTGATATCATCACTACTATTGACGTGGGAATACAGGACCTTGCCGAGCGTGCACTTATTGAGGAACTGAAAGATCCACAGGTGCATGGTGATGCCGGTGTGGCTATCGTGATGGAGGTCGCCACCGGTGATGTGAAGGCCATGGTGAATATGACGAAGTGTCAGGACGGTGAGTATCGCGAGATTAAGAATCTTGCGGTGAGCAACCTTCTCGAACCGGGATCGGTGTTTAAGACGGCATCCATCATGGTGGCGCTTGACGACGGAGTGGTGGATACTTCATATACGGTAGATACAGGTTGTGGTATATGGAAGATGTACGGACGCGACATGAAAGACCACAACTGGCGCAGAGGTGGATATCAAGTTATCAATCTGCCACGAACGCTTGAGGTGAGTTCGAATATCGGTGTGAGCCGAATCATTGACGATCATTACCATAACAACCCCGAGAAGTTTGTTGAGGGTATCTATCGAACGGGATTGGCTTCCGACCTTCATCTGCCAATAGCAGGTTCTACGCCCCCACGAATCAGAATGCCCAAGAAGAACTCTCGTGGACAATATGTAAATTGGAGCAAAACCGCACTTGCATGGATGAGTATCGGTTATGAAACTCAGATACCGCCGATATCCACGGTGACATTTTATAATGCCATAGCAAATAATGGTAAGATGATGAAACCGAGATTCATCTCGAAGGTGATGAAGAACGGGGAGGTGGTGAAGGAGTTTCCGCCCGAGGTGATCAAACCGCAGATATGCAAGGAGAAGACCGTCAAACTGATGCAGGTCATATTGGAGCATGTGGTGAGTCAAGGATTGGGACGTAAGGCCGGTTCGAAATCGTTTAAGGTGGCAGGAAAGACTGGTACGGCACAGGTGTCACAAGGTGCAGGTGGCTATAAGACAGGAGTAACCAACTATCTGCTTAGCTTTGCCGGATATTTTCCTGCCGACAATCCACGATATTCATGTATAGTGTGCATCCAGAAGTCGGGATTGCCCGCCTCAGGTGGCGGTATGAGTGGAGTGGTGTTCCATCATATAGCCGAGGGCATAATGGCAAGACATCTTAAGTTGAGTGTGGAGGATGCAAGGGATTCTGCTTCGGTCTTCATACCCGACGTTAAGAACGGAAACATCCTCGCTGCCAACTATGTGCTTGAACATCTGGGAGTGAAGACCGAACGTCAGTGGGGCGGGTCGTATGTGAGTGGCGGTAATCCTATCTGGGGTAAGGCCCAAAGAAAGACAAACGACGTGGAACTCACCAAGATGAAGACATACAGCAATATTGTGCCCGACGTAATAGGAATGGGAGCAAGTGACGCCGTATATATACTCGAGAGCCGTGGACTGAAAACAGTTATCAAGGGTAGGGGCAAGGTGAAGAGCCAAAGCATACCTGCCGGTAGTGTTATCAAGAAAGGCCAGACGTGTGAGATTATAATGGAATAATAAAGTGTAATTAATATAAGGAAACATGAAATTAAACGAGTTGTTAAGCAAAGTGAAGTCGGCTGACATCATAGGTGATGGAAACGTTGACATTACGGGAGTGAACATTGACTCCCGTCGCATTCAGCCCGGCCATCTCTTCGTAGCCGTAAGGGGTACGCAGGTTGACGGACATTCGTTTATCCCCAAGGCAATTGAACAAGGTGCCGTTGCTGTGCTTTGTGAGGATGTGCCTGCCGAACCAAGTGAGGGTGTTACTTTTGTGAAGGTGGCCTCCACCGAGGCTGCCGTGGGACCGGTGGCAACCATGTTCTATGGCGACCCATCAACAAAACTCCAACTGGTGGGAGTGACGGGTACAAACGGAAAGACAACCATCGCCACCTTATTATATAATATGTTCCGTAAATTTGGACATAAGTGCGGACTGTTGTCAACGGTGTGCAACTATATTGAGGATGAGGCTATACCTGCCGATCATACTACTCCCGACCCAATTGAGCTTAACCGACTGTTGGCTAAGATGGTAGAGGCAGGATGTGAGTATGCCTTTATGGAGTGCTCAAGTCATGCTATTGCCCAAAAGAGAATCGGCGGCCTGAAATTTGCGGGAGGATTGTTTACTAACCTCACCCGCGACCATCTCGACTATCACAAGACTTTTGAGAATTATCGCGATGCCAAGAAGGCTTTCTTCGATGGACTGCCAAAGACGGCTTTTGCCATTACTAATGCCGACGACAAGAACGGTATGGTGATGGTGCAGAATACTAAGGCTATTGTAAAGACATACTCAACACGTACAATGGCCGACTTTAAGGCCAAGATTATCGAGTGTCACTTCGAGGGAATGTATCTCGATATCAACGGACATGAGGTGGGAGTGCAGTTTATAGGTAAGTTTAATGTCAGCAACTTGCTTGCTGTGTATGGGGCTGCCGTGATGCTCGGAAAGAATCCAGAGGATATCCTTGTGATAATGAGTACATTGAAGAGTGTGAGTGGCCGACTCGAACCGATACGCTCAAACGATGGTGTGACAGCCATCGTGGATTATGCACATACTCCTGATGCTCTCGAGAATGTGCTTAACGCCATACATGAGGTGCTCGATGGTAAGGGTAAGGTGATAACTGTGTGTGGAGCCGGCGGTAATCGCGACAAGGGCAAGCGTCCGTTGATGGCACAGGAAGCGGTGAAGCAGAGTGACCGGGTGATAATAACAAGCGATAATCCTCGTTTTGAGGAACCGCAAGATATCATCAACGACATGCTTGCCGGATTGAACGCACAGCAGATGAAGAAGGTGGTGAGCATTGCCGACCGTCGAGAGGCTATACGCACAGCGGTGATGATGGCCGAGAAGGGTGATGTGATTCTCATTGCCGGAAAGGGACATGAGGACTATCAGGAGATTAAGGGCGTGAAGCATCATTTTGACGACCGTGAAGAGGTAAGGAAGGTTTTTTCATAAAAAGTAAATAAGATGTTATATTATCTGTTTAGATTTCTCGACCAGTATGATATTCCCGGTGCTCACATATGGGCATATATATCGTTCAGATCGCTTCTGACGCTTATCCTTTCGCTGGTTATCTCGGCATGGTTTGGCGAGAAGTTTATCAAGTACATGAAACGTCGCAACATATCCGAGGTGCAGCGCGACGCAAGTATCGACCCTTTTGGTGTCGAGAAAAAGGGAGTGCCCACTATGGGAGGTATTATCATAATGGTGGCAATACTCTTGCCGGTGTTGTTGCTTGGCCGTATGCGCAATATCTATCTGATACTCATGATAGTGACAACGGTATGGCTTGGATTCCTTGGGTTCCTCGACGACTATATCAAGATATTCCGTCGCAACAAGGAGGGATTGAAAGGTAAATACAAGATAGTGGGTCAGGTGTCCATTGGTCTTATTGTGGGTCTTGTATTGTATTTCAGTCCAGATGCAGTGATGCGCGAGAATGTGTCGATGGAGCGTCAAGGGCAGGAGATGGTGGTGAAACATAAGAGTAAAGTCGAGAAATCGTTAAAGACAACTATACCATTCCTCAAGAATCATAACCTCGACTATTCGGAGGTGATGTCGTTCTTCGGCGAACATAAGGTGGCTGCCGGTTGGGTCCTCTTTGTCGTGATGACGATCATTGTAGTGACAGCCGTGAGCAATGGAGCTAATCTCAACGATGGTATGGACGGAATGTGTGCAGGCAACTCGGCTGTGATTGGCGTGGCATTGGGAATATTGGCCTACGTGTCGAGTCACATCGAGTATGCCTCCTATCTGAATATCATGTATATACCAGGTAGTGAGGAACTTGTGGTGTTTATTTGCGCCTTTGTGGGAGCAATGATCGGATTCCTGTGGTATAACGCCTATCCTGCACAGGTGTTTATGGGTGATACCGGTTCGCTGACTATAGGTGGTATCATTGCCGTATGTGCCATCATCATTCATAAGGAACTGATGTTGCCTATTCTCTGTGGTATATTCTTCGTGGAGAGTCTGAGTGTTATCATCCAGACACAGTGGTTTAAGATACAAAAGCGGAAGGGACAGCGTGTGCGTGTATTCCGTGCAACACCTATTCACGACAATTTCCGCAAACTCGACTCGCAGTTGGACTCCACAAGCCGATATATACTGAAAGGTTGGCCACATCGTCCGTTCCACGAGTCGAAAATCACTATCCGTTTCTGGATTGTGACCATCATACTTGCAGCATTGACAATAATAACATTGAAGATAAGATAATAGAGATATGAGTAGAATAGTGATATTGGGAGCAGGCGAGAGTGGCGCTGGAGCCGCTGTGCTTGCCAAGAAAGAAGGCTTCGACGTGTTTGTTTCCGACATGTCGATGATAAAGGATAAGTATAAGAAGATGCTCGACGACCGCAACATCGAGTGGGAGGAAGGACAGCATACGGAGGAAAAAATCCTTAATGCCGACGAAATCATCAAGAGTCCGGGAATCCCCAATGAGGCTCCTATGATACAGAAGATTATCGCCAAGGGCATACATATTATCAGTGAGATTGAGTTTGCTGGACGCTATACCAATTCGAAGATGATATGTATCACGGGAAGTAATGGTAAGACAACGACAACATCGCTCATTTACCATATCTTCAAGGAGGCAGGATATGATGCAGGACTGGCAGGAAACATAGGAAACTCGTTGGCACTTCAGGTGGCCGAGGATCCGCATGAATACTATATCATCGAATTGAGTTCATTCCAACTCGACAATATGTATGATTTCCGCGCGAATATTGCCATTTTGCTGAATATCACTCCCGATCATCTTGACCGATATGGCAACTGCATGCAAAACTATGTGGATTCTAAGATGCGAATCATACAAAACCAAACTTCTCAGGACTCATTCATCTATTGGCATGACGACCCAATCATCAGCCGAGAACTGGAGAAATATGATATCAAGGCAGTGCAGTATCCATTCTCGGAATTAAAGGAGAAGGGTAGCATCGGTTATATCGAGAAGGGAGAATACGAGATAGAAAAGCCCACTCCGTTCAATATGGAGCAGGAGAGTTTGAGTCTCACCGGCAAGCATAATATATACAATAGTCTTGCAGCCGGTATTGCTTCCAATATCTCAGGTATCAAAAAAGAGGTGATACGCCAGAGCTTGGGCGACTTCCCCGGAGTGGAACATCGTTTGGAGAAGGTGGCAAAGGTGAATGGAGTAATGTATGTCAATGACTCCAAGGCCACAAATGTAGATGCATGCTGGTATGCATTGGAAAGCATGAAATCCAAGGTTGTGCTCATCCTCGGAGGAAAGGATAAAGGCAACGACTATAACGAGATAAAGGACCTTGTGAAGGAAAAGTGTTCAGCATTGGTATATCTCGGAGCTGATAATGCCAAACTGCATGCTTTCTTCGACGGATTAGGCATACCGGTGCGCGACACCCATTCCATGCCAGAGTGTGTGGCTGCATGTCATGAGTTGGCAAAACCTGGTGAGACAGTATTGTTGAGTCCCTGTTGTGCCAGTTTCGACCTCTTCAAGAATATGGAGGATCGTGGCGAGCAGTTTAAGACTCTTGTTAGGGGACTATAATCATAGAAAATAAAACGAGAAAGAATGAATAAGACCATAGGTAATATTTTCAAAGGCGACAAGGTCATTTGGATAGTGTTTTTTATGCTGTGTATGATCAGTTTGGTGGAGGTGTTCAGTGCTTCCAGTAATCTGACATACAAAAGCAATAACTTCATTATGCCTATTATGAAGCATGCCCTTATGCTTGCAGTCGGAGGATTTATTGCCGTGGTCATAACGAACATACCTTGTCGATATTTCAAATTGACAACACCCTTCCTTTTGTTTATCTCGTTATTCACCCTATTGTGGGTATTGTTTGCTGGCGAGTCGATAAATGGCGCCAACCGAGTGATAGAGGTGGCAGGACAAACCTTCCAACCTTCGGAAATAGCCAAGGGGTCGATAATTCTTGCTGAAGCACAGATTCTGTCAGCAATGCAGACGGAGAGAGGTGCCGACCGTAAGGCTTTTAAGTATATATTGTGGATTGCTTTGCCATTAATATTCCTAATAGGATTGGAAAACCTGTCCACGGCCTTGCTCTTGTTCTCAACAGTGTTCTTAGTGATGTTTATCGGTAGAGTGCCATGGATACAATTAGGCAAATTAGCTGGTATTTGTGTCGGACTTGCATTGATGGGAATCTTGTTGATTGAGATAGTTGGTGACGACAGTAAAGAGGAAGATCCCAAACTGACTAAGGTGGAGGAAGTGGCAAAACCGAAAAAGGAAAGGAATGCCATTGAAAAATTGTTCCACCGTGCTGACACATGGAAGGGACGTATCAATAAGTTTACCGACGACAAGGAGGTTTTACCTCAGGATTACGACCTTGACAAGGATGCACAGGTGGCACATGCCAATATCGCCATTGTGTCGAGCAACGTGATAGGAAAGGGGCCTGGCAACTCTGTTGAGCGTGACTTCTTGGCACAGGCATTCTCCGACTTTATCTATGCCATCATCATCGAAGAGATGGGAATTATGGGAGCCGCTTTGGTCGTTTTCCTGTATATCGTATTACTGTTCCGAACTGCAAGGATAGCCAATCGATGCGACAACAATTTTCCCGCATTCCTGTGTATGGGATTTGCCCTTATGCTTGTTATTCAGGCATCTGCAAATATGCTTGTGGCTGTGGGTATTGTTCCCGTTACGGGTCAACCTCTACCACTTATCAGTAAGGGTGGAACATCCACAATTATCAACTGTGCCTATATCGGAGCAATATTAAGTGTGAGCAGAACAGCCAAGAAGAAACAGGCATTTGTGACTGAAAAAGTGGAAAATACAGACAATTAAGTCAAAAATTGAGCATAAATATGAAAAATATTCGCTCAAAATGTTGAATTAACAAAGATATTTATTAATTTTGCACAAAGATATGAAGGAAGAACTAAGAATAGTCATTAGTGGCGGAGGAACTGGTGGTCACATCTTTCCCGCAGTATCCATCGCCAATGCCATCAAGACATTGTGTCCTGATGCTAAGATTCTCTTTGTGGGTGCCCTTGGCCGAATGGAGATGACAAGGGTGCCAGCCGCCGGTTATGAGATAAAGGGGTTGCCCGTAAGAGGATTGATACGCCCCCTTTGGTCGCCAAAGAACATAGGTGTGCTCATTGATTATCTCAAAAGCAAGCGACAGGTAAGGGCCATTATCCGTGACTTCCGTCCAATGGTAGCCGTGGGTGTTGGTGGTTATGCCAGTGGAGCCACTCTCGACGCTGCTGCATCAATGGGAATCCCCTGTCTTATACAGGAACAAAATTCCTATGCAGGTATGACCAATAAGCATCTTGCAGCCAAGGCTGAGAAGATTTGTGTGGCATACGATGGTATGGAGCGTTTCTTCCCTGCCGACAAGATTGTAAAGACTGGTAATCCCGTGCGTCAGGCTCTCTTGGAGTCGAACATCACTCGTGAAGAGGCATTGGCTACATTCGGACTTGCCCCAGGGAAAAAGACCATACTCCTTGTGGGTGGTAGTCTTGGAGCTCGTACTGTCAATGAGAGTGTGCTCAGTCATCTCGACCTCGTGAGGGAGAGTGATGTGCAGTTTATATGGCAAACGGGTAAATACTATAATGCAAGTATAATGGAACGTCTTGCCAAGGAACCCAAGATGGACAATCTCGTGGTTACAGATTTCATATCAGATATGGCAGCAGCATACAAGGCTGCGGATTTGGTTATCAGCCGTGCAGGAGCAAGCAGTATATCTGAGTTTTGTCTTATCGGCAAACCGGTCGTTCTCGTTCCGTCGCCTAATGTGGCAGAAGATCATCAGACAAAGAATGCCATGGCTCTCGTCAATCGAGATGCGGCTATTCTTGTAAAAGATGCAGATGCTGCCGAGAGTCTTTTGCCGTTGGCAGTCAAGACAGTGAATGATGAGGCTCGATTGAAGAGTCTGAGTGAAAATATCCTCAAACTCGCATTGCCCGATTCCGCTGTTATCATAGCCAAGGAAGTTATTCGAATGGCGGAAAGGTTGAAAATTGAAGATTGAAAGTTGAAGGTTGAAGATTGAAAGTTGAATTAGAATGGATATTAAAGATATAAAAGCAGTATATTTCGTTGGTGCCGGAGGCATTGGAATGAGTGCCATTGCCCGATATTTCATCAACAAGGGTGTTGTGGTAGGCGGTTATGACAAGACTCCATCACAGCTCACCAAACAGTTGGAAGTAGAAGGAGCACTGATTCATTACGATGAGAACGTGGATGAGATTCCGCAGGCTTGTCGCGACAACAAGTCGTGTCTCGTTATCTATACTCCGGCTATACCAAATGACCATAAGGAACTGGTATTTTTCCGTGAAGGAGGTTTCGAGATACAGAAGAGGGCACAAGTGCTCGGTACTCTCACCAAGGCACACAAGGGATTGTGCTTTGCCGGAACACATGGTAAGACAACTACTTCTACAATGTGTGCCCACATAATGCACCAGAGTCATCTCGACTGCAATGCTTTCCTTGGAGGAATATCCAAGAACTATGGTACAAACTATATTTTGAGCGAAAGTGACTATGTGGTGATAGAAGCTGATGAGTTCGACCGCTCTTTCCATTGGCTTTCGCCATGGATGTCGGTAATCACAGCCACCGATCCCGATCACCTCGACATATATGGCACCAAAGAGGCTTATCTCGAAAGTTTTCGCCATTACTCCTCATTGATACAACCGGGGGGAGCACTCATCATCCACGAGGGTTTGGAGATGAAAGACCAACTGCAGTCGGGTGTGCGTCGATATACATATAGTCGTGACAGTGGTGACTTCCATGCTGAGAATATCCGCATTGCCAATGGTGGCATCACTTTTGACTTCGTGTCACCAATAGAGAATGTGAAGGATGTGGAACTCGGTCAGCCAGTGCCCATCAATATCGACAATGGTATTGCAGCTATGGCTATGGCACAACTGAATGGTTGTACTGCCGAGGAACTGAAATATGGAATGAAGACCTACGGAGGAGTTGACCGTCGTTTCGACTTCAAGATAAAGAGCGACAAACTGGTGTTCCTCAGCGACTATGCCCATCATCCTCAGGAGATATACCAGAGTGCGAAGAGCATTCGCGAACTGTATAGCAACCGCAAGATTACGGCAATGTTCCAACCACATCTCTATACTCGCACACGTGATTTCTATAAGGATTTCGCTGATAGTCTGAGTCTTCTCGATCGAGTGGTGTTGTGTGACATATATCCCGCTCGCGAGGAACCGATTCCTGGAGTTACCTCCAAACTCATCTACGACAATCTCAAGGATGGGGTGGAGAAAGAGATGATACACAAGGAAGACGTACTTGAATACGTAAAGACTCACGACTTCGATGTATTGGTAGTTCTTGGAGCAGGCGATCTCGATAATATGGTGCCAGAGATAGCAAAGGAACTTGAGAAGAAGATTTGAAAAAGAATAGATAAAAGAATGAAGCATTGGATTTACAACTGGAAGAAGACACTCCTCGTGGTAGTCAATTTCCTATTGGCAGTATATCTGTTCTTTGCCGTCACCTCGTTCAACCAACCGGTTGATGGCGATGAACTCGTGTGCAGTCAGGTGAAAATTGACATAAAGGATGCCGTTGTTGACGGATTCCTCAATGCCAATGAGATAAAGCTGATCTTGCAGAAGGCAAAGATATATCCGCTGGCAAAGCCGATGGATAGAATTGATGTCCGCGAGATAGAGGATGTCCTCAAAAGCAGTCCCTTTGTAAATGATGCCCAGTGCTATAAGACACAAGCAGGGTTGGTGTGCATACAACTCACCCAACGCACTCCTGTAATGCGAGTTAAGGCTGACAATGGTGACGACTACTATGTGGATAATCACGGGGGTGTAATGCCTAATACGAAATATTGTTCGGAGATAATGATAGCCACTGGCAAGGTCAATCGACAGTATGCGTGCAAGGTGCTCACAAAATTAGGTAATACCATCGTCAACAACAAGTTTTGGCGCAACCAGATAGTGCAGGTGAATGTGCTTGCCGACGGTACAGT
>CALZMK010000008.1 GCA_945788545.1 uncultured Prevotella sp. | reverse complement strand
AAACTAATGGCTTAACTCCTTAACTCCTTAACTCCTCAATTAAAACATAGAGAATGGATTTTGGTTCTATATTAGACAAGATAAATTCAGGGCGCAATATGGCGACGGTAATGGGAATGGAATTCCTTTCCACACCAGAGTCTGATACTTGTATGGCGCGAATGAAGGTGGACGAAAATAGCAGGCAACCAATGGGTTATCTCAGCGGAGGTGCATCACTCGCTCTTGCCGAGACACTTGCGGGGGCGGGCTCGTCGGCACTGTGTCCCGACAAAATATGTGTGGGCATCAATGTGAGTGGAACACATGTGAAGGCTGTGCCCGAGGGTGACACTGTCACAGCTTTGGCGCGTATCGTCCATAGTGGCAATACGCTTCATGTGTGGAATGTTGACATTACCGACACGTCAGGCCAACTTATCTCTACGGCAAGTGTCACTAATTACATAATCGACAAAAAGAAATAGATGGATAGTTACGCATTGTTCCGGCTTCCTGGTGAGTTGGAATATACTGAAATGACGCAGACAACCAGTCAACCGTTGATACTCGACAGCGTGGAATCTCTCAATGGTAAGAGTGGTTTTGTTATAGCTCCTTTTGCCATTACCGATGAATGTCCCGTACTTTTGTTGCGTCCCGATAAGGTGGTGCGGCGCAGTATTCCCTATATGAAGGACTATGATTATGCACCTGATGGAAATCTCGTGCAGCGAATATCTTGTCGTGAAGACTATCGAAGGGATTTTCACGCATTTCATTCACGCATATCCGACAATATCTTTTCCAAGATAGTACTTGCTCGCCAGTCAGTTGATATTATTGAGAATACCGAGCCGCCCCGTCGCCTTTTTGAGAGGGCATGCCGATTGTATTCCAATATGTTTGTAGCATTGGTGAGTACACCCATAAGTGGCACTTGGCTCACCGCAACTCCTGAACTTCTGCTTGAGGGCAAGGATGGAGAATATCGCACCATTGCACTCGCCGGAACGATGGGGCTATGGGGCAATACCTTGTGGACTGATAAGAACAAGAGTGAGCAGCAGTATGTGGCATCCTATATAGAGGACTGCATCTCAGGTTTTTCCGACAGTTGCGCAATACAGGGACCATATACCGTTGCCGCAGGTGATGTGTGCCATTTGCGCACCGATTTCACCTTTTCTCTCTCCGACATTCAGCGTCTTGGGGAATTTCTTGCCACTCTCCATCCCACGCCTGCAGTGTGCGGATTGCCTAAGCAAGATGCCATGCGTTTTATCCTCAATAATGAGAGTGAGTCTCGTAGATATTACAGTGGATTCATGGGGCCAATAGATGATGATGGCAGTGCAAGTCTCTACGTTTCATTGCGATGTATGGAGATATGCGGTAATGAATACCATCTTCATGCCGGTGGTGGACTGATAGCCGACAGTGAGGAAGAGTCGGAATGGAATGAAACAGAATCAAAAATGCAAACGATACGAAGATGTTTTACGAGGAAGATAAGGTAAACATACTAATCGCTCTGCTCAAGGAATACGGCATACATAACATTGTGTTGTGCCCTGGAAGCAGAAATGCCATCATAGTGAATAATATCCTTGAGGATGGATCATTTAATTGCTATCCCGTCACCGACGAGCGTTCAGCGGGATTCTTTGCCTTGGGCCTCGCTTTGAATAATGAGGCTTCGGCTATTGTAGTCACATCTGGTTCGGCATTGCTCAATGTAGCTCCGGCTGTTGTTGAGGCATATTATCAGAGGGTGCCGCTTGTAGTTATTTCTGCAGATCGCCCACAAGAGGACATCGACCAGAATGTAGGGCAGACCATGCGTCAGTATGGTGCTGTTGACAACTATGTAGCTCATTCGGTAAATCTCACCGATGCTATGGGTGACAATACTTATTTTCACAACCGATTGATCAACGAGGCACTTACTTGTGCAATGTCCTCATTCCGTCCAGTCCATATTAATATCCCGTTGCCCAGTCCGGCTGAGTGTGCTCAGAGTGTATCCTTGCCGGAGGTGATATATAATAAGGTGACGAAGATTGAACGTCGTTATGACGAAGAAGACATTGTGATGTTTATTGACGATATGTTCAAAGCAAAACGCCCGATGATAATTATCGGTCAGGATCACTATCTGCCTGCATGTCAGGGAGCCTTGGAAAAAGTGAAGGAAATAGTTGTTGTACTTAGCGAACCGCTTGGCGATGAGCATGCTCGTCCTTATGCCGGTTTTATTGAAACAATGACCGACTCGATGCTCCCCGATTTCATAGTGTATATGGGAGGCACAACAGTGTGCCGTAGCATTAACTCCCGTTTCTCTTCCATACCAAATCTGAAGGTTGGGCGAGTTGATAACGAAGGAGAGTTTTCATCTCCCTTCCGTCGTCTTGATGGAGTGATATGTTGCACACCTGTTGATTTCATCACAGAGGTTTCCAGATATATTCTATCAGAAAATCCCAAGAAATCTATGGTCTTTTATGAGGAATGGCAACAGGCCTTTGATAATGAGGAAAGACGCCTTCAGTCTATCGATGACACTTATTTGACTGCCGCCTCCACAGTGAAGTATTTCGAGGAGCAGCTTGAGGATATGGAGTATGGTTATCATGTGCATTATGCCAACAGTACTGCCGTGCGACTTGCCTGCCAGTATGCCTATGGACATAAGATATGGTGCAATCGTGGGGTAAACGGGATTGATGGTAGTTTATCCACTGCAGCTGGATTTTCTGCAAGCTGTAATCCCGATGAGGTGGTGTTCTGTGTAATAGGCGACTTGAGTTTCTTCTACGACCAGAATGCCCTATGGAACTCCAATCTCGGCGGTAATCTCCGCATAATCATGCTCAACGACAATCATGGCGGTATCTTTGATAATGTCAAGGGACTGGAAAAATGCAGTAAGCGCGACCGCTTCGTTGCAGGACGTCATTCCGCAGATGCCCGTGGAATATGCACACAGAATGACATCGGATACTTATCGGCAAAGACTGTGGATGAAATGCATCTTGGCATAGTAACATTGCTTACTGCGGAAACGGAAAGACCGATGGTGTTGGAGGTGATATTGAAAGATTAAAGAATTAAAAGATTAAAGAATTAAAGTATATGGCTACAAGAGAATGGAAGAAAATAAAGGATTTCCAGGAAATCCTGTTTGAAGAGTATAATGGCATTGCCAAGATAACCATCAATCGTCCGCGTTATCGCAATGCCTTCACGCCCCGCACAACACTTGAACTTAGTCAGGCATTCGCCTATTGCCGCGAGGCTTCGCGCATAAGTGTCGTAATCCTTACGGGTGCAGGCGACAAGGCATTCTGCTCGGGAGGTGATATGCACGTCAAGGGGCGTGGTGGATATGTTGATGAGGATGGGGTTCCGCGTCTCAGTGTGCTTGACGTTCAGATGCAGATACGCCGACTGCCCAAACCCGTGATAGCTATGGTTAATGGATATGCCATTGGTGGAGGTCATGTGCTTCACCTTGTGTGCGACCTGTCCATCGCTTCCGAGAATGCTATCTTCGGACAGACGGGTCCCAAGGTGGGCTCGTTTGATGCCGGATTTGGAGCAAGCTATCTTGCCCGTTGCGTAGGTCAGAAGAAAGCACGTGAGATATGGTTCCTCTGCCGTCAGTATTCTGCTGCCGAGGCAGAGCGTATGGGACTTGTAAACAAGGTCGTGCCCTTCGAGCGTCTCGAAGACGAGTGTGTCGAGTGGGCCGAAACGATGATGGAGCGCAGTCCACTTGCACTTCGCATGATTAAGGCAGGATTGAATGCCGAACTCGACGGACAGGCTGGTATCCAGGAGTTGGCTGGTGATGCCACTATGCTCTATTATTTCCTCGATGAGGCTCATGAGGGTGGACAGGCCTTCCTTGAAAAGCGCAAACCTGATTTTCAGAAATATCCTAAACTGCCGTAATTATGTATAAGATAGAAATAGAACCGAGAATATTCCATTTCAAGCAACCTGCTGGAACGTCGCGTGGCGTATATACCGAGCGCAAGTCATGGTTGCTTACACTAACATCCGACGATATGCCCGGACGCAAGGGAGTGGGGGAGTGTGCACCACTGCCCGACCTCAGTTGCGATGCCACACCCGAATATGAGAAGACCCTCAATGCCGTGTGCGAGAGATTCTGTCAGGAAGGTGTCATCAACTATCAGATGCTTCGTCCCTACCCGTCAATCTTGTTTGGCTTGGAGACCGCGTTGCTCAATCTCGAACGAGGTGACATTATCTTCGACAACGCCTTCACCCGTGGCGAGGAAGGGATAACCATCAACGGATTAGTATGGATGGGTTCCTATGAGGAGATGCTTGCGCGCATAGAAGACAAGCTCGAAAAGGGATTTCACTGTGTGAAGTTGAAAATTGGTGCAATCGATTTCGACCTCGAGTTGGAGATGGTGAAGAAGATACGCGACCGTTTTTCCCGTCGTGAGGTTGAGTTGCGAGTCGATGCCAACGGAGGGTTTACGTATGAGGAGGCGCTCTATAAGATGGAACTCCTCTCGCAATATGCCATCCACTCCATCGAGCAACCCATCAAGCCCCGCCAATGGGGATATATGGCTCAGCTATGCCGCGACTCTCCATTGCCTATTGCCCTCGACGAGGAACTCATCGGCGTGAATATGCCCGACATGAAGGAGCAGGTGCTGAATATCATCAAACCCTCATATATCGTCATCAAGCCTTCTCTTCATGGCGGTATGAAAGGAACGCGAGAGTGGGTGGAGATAGCCCGCGACAAAGGTATCGGTTCGTGGATTACAAGTGCTCTTGAGAGCAATGTAGGTTTGAATGCCGTAGCCCAACTCGCCGCCGATATCTATGGCACAGGTGACAAGATGATGGCGCAAGGTCTTGGCACCGGTCAGCTCTTCACCGACAATATACCCATGCCGCTTGAAGTGAGAGGGGAGAGGCTCTTTTTAAAATGAAGAGTGAAGAATGAAGAGTGAAGAATGAAGAGAGAAGAATGGGTTGCGCGACAATGGGATGCGGATGCCATTGGGAGCGTGTGCATCTCGCCCGCGGTCTGTTAGCAAAGCATATGTCTTTAACTCCTTTAACTCCCAAAATTTCAATATGACGTTAGAAGAATTTCTTGAGCAATGGAATGATGACTCAGATGTGATGGAAGTGCATACGAGTGGTTCCACTGGCAAACCGAAGCGTTTGCTCGTGGAGAAACGACGTATGGGGGCCTCCGCACGCATCACATGCGACTTTCTCGGATTGCACGAGGGTGACACTGCATTGCTCTGTATGCCGCTCGACTATATCGCAGGCAAAATGGTGGTGGTGAGATCACTCGTGCGTAACTTGAATCTTGTTTCCGTACCACCATCGAGTCACCCGTTGAAGGATATCGACATTCCCATTGACTTTGCCGCAATGGTGCCATTGCAGGTGTATTCCTCCCTGCAAGTGCCCGAAGAGCGCGAACGCCTTATGTCCATTCGCCATCTCATTATCGGGGGTGGAGCTATCGACGATTCGTTGGAAATTCAGTTGCGCTCATTTCCAAATGCCGTATGGAGCACATACGGGATGACTGAAACGTTGTCTCACATAGCTTTGCGACGTATCAGTGGCAAGGATTCCTCATTATGGTATTCCCCATTTGATGGAGTGGATATATCCTTGTCGCCTGATGGATGTCTTGAGATTTACGCTCCAAAGGTGAATCCCAAAAAGCTTCTTACCAATGATATTGCCACGTTGCGCACCCTTCCCGACGGCTCCGTGCAATTTCGCATCCTCGGGCGTAAGGACAATGTGATAGATAGTGGAGGGATAAAAATACAAGCAGAAGAGGTGGAGCGCCTTTTGCGTCCCCACCTCTCCTGCGGATTTATTATAACCAAGATGGCTGATGCCCGATTGGGAGAGGCTGTCACCTTGTTAATTGAATCTAATGACGTTGACTCGGCATTGTCTATATGCCGCAATGTGCTGCCTAAGCATTGGGTGCCTCGTTATGTCAAGTCGGTTGACCATATTCCCCTTACTGCGACAGGCAAGCCTGCCAGGGCAGAGGCCGAAGCTCTTGTGAAAAACCACTGAGAGTATTATCCCTCGCGATAAAAGTCTAAGGCTTCTGTTATTTCTTCACGAGTGGCTGTCTGATTGATGAGGATATCACCTATTCCGCCGAGGAGAGTGAAGTTGATGGTTCCCGCCACATTTTTCTTGTCGTGCTTCATCAGTGCGAGCAGTTCGTCGTAGTCGTCACATGTAAACGAAAGCTTACCGTAGTGCTCACGTATATACCTTACCGTCTGATGCAACTTGTCGGTAGGGAATCCCGTCTTTTTCGCACTCAGATATAACTCGCAAATGATACCATAAGCTACGGCATATCCATGAAGAATAGGAGTGCGCTTCATGGCAAACGACTCGAAGGCATGTCCCATGGTGTGCCCCACGTTCAATGCCTTACGTATGCCATGCTCCAAGGGGTCTTCGAGTACAATGCGTTCCTTCACCTGTACCGATTCCGCAACCATCTTCTGTAGCACCTTCAGGTCGGGTTGATGGATGTCGTATGTCACAAGTTCAGCCCACATCTTCTCGTTATTGATGAGTCCGTGCTTGAGCATCTCGGCATAACCCGAACAAAGGTTCTCGTCGTCCATAGTCTTGAGGAAAACAGTGTCGAGTATAACATAGTCGGCATTATTGAACACGCCGATTTCGTTTTTCAATCCGCCGAAGTTCACGCCTGTCTTGCCTCCCACAGATGCATCCACCATCGAGAGTAAGGTTGTTGGAATATTGATAAACTTGATGCCTCGTTTGAATGTAGAGGCGGCAAATCCACCGAGGTCGGTCACCATACCACCACCGAGGTTCACCATCAGCGAGTGTCGTGTAGCCCCTATGCGTTGCAGTTCGCCCCACACGTGCCCCATCGACTCCAGACCTTTATTAGTATCGCCGGCAGGGATGGTAATCATGCCAGCCCTGTCGGCGATTGACTTCACCACGGGAGCACACAATTGGAGTGTGGTTTCGTCGGTAAGCATAAACAGTTTGTCATGCTCCAATGCGGCGATGGCCCTCTCCAGTGCTTCCGTGATATTGTCCGAAAGAATTATCTTTTGCTTTTCCAAACTTTAATTCTTTAATATTTTAATCTTTTAATTTCGCTTAATAAGCGAAAAGCGGATAGTTCTTCATAGTCTCGTTGACACGAGCGCGAACACTTGCTATAACCTGCTCGTTTTCGGGGTCGTTAAGCACTTCCTCGATGAGTTCAGCTATGAGCACCATCAAGTCCTCCTTGGCACCACGTGTGGTGATGGCGGGAGTACCGAGGCGGATACCGCTTGTCTGGAATGCAGAACGAGAGTCAAACGGAACCATGTTCTTGTTGACTGTGATGTCTGCTGCCACAAGAGCGTTCTCGGCCACTTTACCAGTGAGGTCAGGATATTTAGAGCGTAAGTCAACCAGCATAGAGTGGTTGTCTGTTCCGCCACTTACGATAGAGAATCCGCGCTTAACGAGCTCATCAGCCAATACGGCGGCATTCTTCTTCACCTGCATAGCCCACTCCTTGAACTCGGGCTGCAGAGCCTCGCCGAAGGCAACAGCCTTGGCAGCGATGACATGCTCAAGCGGACCGCCCTGCTGACCGGGGAATACGGCAGAATTGAGCAACTGACTCATCATCTTTGTAACTCCCTTCGGAGTCTTCAAGCCCCAGGGATTCTCAAAGTCCTTGCCCATGAGGATGATACCACCACGCGGACCGCGGAGAGTCTTGTGTGTTGTAGAAGTAACGATATGGGCATACTTCACAGGGTTGTCGAGCAATCCGGCTGCGATAAGACCAGCGGGATGTGCCATATCAATCATAAGCAGAGCGCCCACCTTGTCTGCAATCTCGCGCATACGCTTGTAGTCCCATTCACGACTGTAAGCCGAACCACCGCCGATAATGAGCTTGGGCTTATTCTCGATGGCAAGTCTTTCCATCTCGTCGTAATCCACTCTACCTGTCTCCTTGTTGAGGTCGTAGCCTACGGGACGATAGAGGATACCCGATGTGTTTACAGCCGAACCATGAGAGAGGTGTCCGCCGTGAGCGAGGTTGAGGCCCATGAATGTGTCGCCTGGCTGAAGCACTGCGAGCAATACTGCAGCATTGGCCTGTGCGCCAGAGTGCGGCTGCACGTTGGCATATTCAGCGCCGAAGAGTTTGCAAACACGGTCGATAGCGAGCTGTTCTACCTGGTCAACAACGCCGCAACCGCCGTAGTAGCGCTTGCCGGGATAGCCCTCGGCATATTTGTTGGTGAGGTATGAACCCATAGCCTCCATCACCTGGTCACTCACAAAATTCTCCGATGCAATCAGTTCCATGCCTTTCAGCTGGCGCTGGTGCTCTTTCTCGATAAGGTCAAAAATCTCCTGATCTCTTTTCATTTTTTAAAAATATTTATATTATTAATGTTTATTACTATCTTGGCCCTCCCCCCCCCCCTCGGGGGAGTTGGAGGTGGGGGCTGGCTTACACCAATTCCACCTTATTAATATCTTGCTCTTTCTCGCAGTAGTGGCATTTCAGTATGCCGTTTTCCTTATCCACCACATGGAAGAGTGTATCCATAGGCTCATTGTTGGTGATACATTTCGGGTTGTTGCATTTCACTATTCCCCTGATGTCATCTGGCGTGATGACAGTCTTCTTCTCCACCACCTCATAGTCCTTGATGATGTTGAGCACCACGTTGGGCGCAAGAACCGAAAGACGTGATATCTCCTCGTCGGTGAAGAATTTGTCAGCCACCTTGATGATGCCCTTCCTTCCAATTTTCTTTGAGCGGTAGTTGCATCCTATAGTCACGGGTGTGGTCAACTCCTGCAGATGGAGCAGACTCGCCACCTCGTATGTTTTCTCAGTTGGTATGTGGTCGATGACGGTGCCATTCTCAATGGCAGTCACCATAATCTCGTTCTTTGCCATAATATAATTAACTCTTAATATTTAATTCTTAATTAATTATAGTCTTGTCGTTTCTCACTTCGTCGAGGGTTATTCCGAGCACATCGCAGAAGATGGCTTGACGCGCAAATAGTCCGTTGCCCGCCTGCTGGATATAGTAGGCATGGGGATTAGTATCGACGTCGTATGCGATTTCGTTCACACGTGGCAGCGGGTGCAGTATCTTCATATTAGGTTTTGCTGATGCCAGCATGTCGTTGTGCAGTATGTAGATGTTCTTCACGCGCTCATATTCCATAAGGTCGGAGAATCTCTCTTTTTGCACGCGTGTCATATACAGAATGTCGGCATCGGCGATAATCTTCTCGTTGAAAGCCGTGTGCTCTTGGAATTTTATGCCATGCTCCTTGCAGTAGATCTTGTATTCGTTAGGCATCGACAGTTCCTTGGGCGCCACAAAATGGAATGTGGGGTTGAAGTGCCTCATAGCCATAAGCAGCGAGTGAACCGTGCGCCCGTATTTCAGGTCGCCTACAAGATATATGTTCAGGTTTTCGAGCGTGCCTTGAGTCTTGTATATAGAGTAAAGGTCGAGCATACACTGAGATGGATGCTGATGTGCTCCGTCACCGGCATTGACGATAGGTATAGGCGCCACCTCAGATGCATATTGTGCTGCCCCCTCGATAAAGTGGCGCATCACTATGACGTCGGCATAGTTTGACACCATGAGTATAGTGTCCTTGAGCGTCTCGCCCTTTGTGCCGCTCGTGATTTTCGGGTCGGCAAATCCGATAACGCGTGCCCCGAGTCGGTTGGCGGCTGTTTCAAAACTTAGTCGTGTACGTGTTGAAGGCTCAAAGAAGAGCGTTGCCACGACCTTCCCCTTGAGCAGTTCCCTATTGGGATGTCGCTCGAATTCCTGTGCCAACTCAATCATGTAGAGAATCTTCTCCTTGGTGAGGTTGGCGATAGTCACAAAATCATGCTTTTCCATCACTTGTGTAATCATTTTTTCTTTTTGCGCCGCTAAGTTACACATTTTTCTCCATATATTGGTTAAAAGTTGCAGAAAAATGCGTATTTTCTTTCATATTTGCCCAAAAATGACTAATTTTGCACGGAAATACGTGTTTTATGCACGTCAATTCAATATTTAACATTCAACATTAAACATTCAATGTTCAACATTCAACATAAGAAATGAGAAAGACATTCATACACTTCCTTTGGGCCATGCTTGTAGTGGTCGTTCTGGGCAGCGCTGGAGCTTTTTGGGCTATATCCGAGGGTAAGATTGGTTATATGCCTCCCATTGAGGATCTCCAGAATCCTATCAACCGTTTTGCAACCCAGATATTCTCTGCCGATGGCAAGGTGATGGGAACGTGGAATTATAATAAGGAGAACCGCGTATGCGTGGATTACAACGAACTATCTCCGAATATCGTCAAGGCCCTTGTCGCCACAGAGGACGTGAGATTCTACGACCACTCTGGCATCGATTTCTATGCCCTTGGACGTGCTGTTGTCAAGCGAGGATTGCTTGGACAGATGAATGCCGGTGGAGGATCAACCATCACCCAACAGCTTGCGAAGCAACTCTATTCAGGCAAGGCTCATAGTGTTATGGAGCGTGCACTCCAGAAACCTATAGAGTGGGTTATCGCAGTGAAGATAGAGAAGTACTACACCAAGGACGAGATTATTGCCATGTATCTCAACTACTTCGACTTTCTTCATAATGCCGTTGGAATAAAGACAGCCTCTAACACCTATTTCGGTAAGGAACCTAAGGATCTTACTCTCAACGAGGCCGCAACTCTTGTGGGTCTCTGCAAGAATCCATCATATTTCAATCCAGTACGCAATCCCGAGCGCTGCCGCGAACGCCGCAACGTGGTACTTCAGCAGATGGTGAAGGCTGGATATATCACTGACCAGGAATACAATGACAACTCGGCGAAACCGCTCAACCTCAACTTCCACGTATCCGACCATAAGGATGGAGTGGCGGTGTATTTCCGCGACTTCCTCCGACTTTATATGATGGCAAAACGCCCCGAGCGCGACCGTTATCCCTCTTGGAACTATGCTGCATTCTATCGCGACTCAATCAATTGGGAGACCGACCCTCTTTATGGTTGGTGCAACAAGAATACCAAGAAGGACGGAACACCTTATAATGTATATACCGACGGTCTGAAGGTATATACCACCATCGACTCACGAATGCAGCAATATGCCGAGGATGCCATCCGCGAGCATATCGTCAACTTTCTGCAACCGGCGTTCAACCGTGAACTGCGTGGCAAGAAGACGGCTCCCTTCTCGGGTAGTCTATCAGCCCAGCAGGTAAAGAAAATCTTAACGAGATCGGTTAATCAGAGCGAGCGCTATCGTGTGCTCAAAGAGCAGGGCGCATCTGATGAGGAAATATCACGCTCGTTCCGTACCCCCGTGCCGATGAGCATCTTCACCTATCACGGTGAGGTAGATACCACTATGACACCGCTCGACTCCATCAAGTATTATAAGTCTTTCTTGCGCTGCGGATTCATGAGCATGTGTCCGCAGAACGGCCATGTCAAGGCCTATGTGGGTGGCATGAACTTCATTCACTTCAACTACGACATGTGTATGGACGGGCGTCGTCAGGTGGGCTCCACTATCAAGCCCTTCCTTTATTCTCTTGCCATGGAGAATGGTTTCTCTCCCTGCGATGTTGCCCCAAATGTTCAGCAGACATATTATGTGGCTGGTCGCCCATGGACACCTCGCAACTCCAACCGTCGCCGATATGGTGAGATGGTGACTCTGAAATGGGGATTGGCACAGTCGAACAACTGGATTTCGGCGTATCTCATGAGCAAACTCTCGCCCCAACAGTTTGTCGATTTGCTTGATAATTACGGTATAAAGAATCCCGACATCCATCCGTCGATGTCCTTGTGCCTTGGTCCGTGTGAGATTTCCGTGGGCGAGATGGTGAGTGCCTATACCACCTTCGTCAACCACGGCATACGCAGTGCACCGATGTTCGTCACCAAGATTGAGGATAATGAGGGCAACGTGATAGCCCAGTTCCAGCCACGCATGAACGAGGTAATCAGTCAGGAGAGTGCCGACAAGATGCTCTATATGCTCCGTGGTGTTATCGATGGCGGAACGGGCGGACGTATCCGTTATAAGTACAACCTCAAGGGCGAGATAG
Organism: uncultured Prevotella sp.; assembly: GCA_945788545.1. Next base: position 1,896 of record CALZMK010000008.1, on the reverse strand, counting down.
GCGGCAAGACCGGTACTACCAACAACAATAGCGATGCTTGGTTTATGGGGCTCACCCCCTCGCTCGTCAGTGGTGTATGGGTAGGTGGCGATGATCGCGACATCCACTTCGACTCCATGCAGATGGGTCAGGGTGCTACCATGGCTTTGCCTATATGGGCATATTATATGAAGAAGATATATGCTGATAGCCGTTTGGGATATAATGACAATCAAATGTTCGACATGCCTCGAGACTTCAATCCTTGCGCTCTCAATGAGGACGACATGACTGAGGTGAATGATATCGAGGACGTGTATGAGTAATTAGGAATTAGGGATTAGGAATTAGGGATTAAGAATGAGAAATTATATTGAGATAAAGGGAGCGCGGGTAAACAACCTCAAGAACATCGACTTGAAGATACCCCGCAACAAACTGGTGGTAATTACAGGAGTAAGTGGCTCTGGTAAGTCGTCGCTTGCCTTCGACACTCTCTATGCCGAGGGTCAGCGCCGTTATGTCGAGAGTCTTTCGTCATACGCCCGCCAGTTTCTCGGACGAATGAATAAGCCAGAGTGCGACTATATCAAGGGCATTCCGCCCGCCATCGCTATCGAGCAGAAGGTGATAAGTCGAAATCCCCGCTCTACCGTTGGCACTACCACAGAGATCTACGAATACCTGCGCCTGCTTTTTGCCCGTGTGGGGCATACTTTCTCGCCCGTCAGTGGCAATGAAGTGAAGAAACATACTGCCGAGGATGTACTTGAGTGTGTTAAGACCTATTCCGAGGGCACCAAGTTTGTCATCCTCGCACCGTTGATTCCAGTGGAGGGACGCACTTTGGGTGAACAACTCAAGATGTCGTTGCTCCAGGGCTACGCGCGTATATATTATAAAGGTGATTTCCTGCGAATAGACGATGTGCTGGAATCAGGAGATGAAATATCTGGTGAAGTGTATATCGTTGTCGATAGACTGTCAGTGGATCTCTCTATTGATGGCATATCCCGCATGATGGACTCCACCGAGACCGCCTTCTATGAGGGTAGGGGAGAATGTCGCTTGATGTTCATGCCGTCGATGATAACCTATGATTTCTCCACCCGTTTCGAGGCCGACGGAATAGAGTTTGAGACACCCAACGACAATATGTTCTCCTTCAACTCCCCCGTGGGTGCATGTCCAGAATGTCAGGGCTATGGCAAGGTAATCGGCATTGATCCCTCGCGCGTCATCCCCGATTCGGGTAAGAGCGTATATGATGGATGTGTGGCATGTTGGAATGGAGCAAAGCTCGGCGAATGGCGAGATGTGTTCTGCCGCTATGCTGCAAAGGACAATTTCCCCATCTTCGAACCCTATTATAAACTCTCGGATGAGCAACGCTCATGGTTGTGGCATGGACTGCCCTCAGCTGATCCGTCCGACCCTTACTCCACGGTATGTATCGACGAGTTTTTCGACATGGTGCGCCAAAACCAGTATAAGATACAGTATCGCGTTATGCTTGCTCGTTATCGTGGCAAGACCGACTGCCCCACCTGTCATGGCACCCGACTGAAGAAGGAAGCCGGATATGTGAAGATTGCCGGACGCAGTATCACCGACCTTGTGCAGATGCCGATAGTAACCCTCAAGGAGTGGTTTGCCAATCTCCAATTGCCCGAACAGGATGCCGCCATTGCCAAGCGTCTGCTCACCGAGATCAACAACCGCTTGCAGTTTATTCTCGACGTCGGTCTTGGCTATCTCACTCTCAATCGCCTCTCCAATACCCTTTCGGGAGGCGAGAGTCAGCGTATCAACCTCACCACCTCGCTCGGCAGCAGTCTCGTGGGCTCGCTCTACATTCTCGACGAGCCAAGCATAGGACTCCACAGCCGAGACACCGACAAACTCATTGCCGTGCTG
>CALZMK010000007.1 GCA_945788545.1 uncultured Prevotella sp. | reverse complement strand
TCAATGCCGACGTGCTCGGTTCCGTCAAGGCTCCCTTTGCCTTCCATCTGGGTGAGCCCACCGGCGTGGACTCTCCCTGGGCTGAGGGTCAGGCACAGGGCATCACCAACCTCCTGGGCCAGAAGGTCAACCGTACGGATGTGCCCGGCATATACATCATCAACGGAAAGAAGGTGATGATAGGTAATAGAAGACAGTGATGATAGGATTCAGAATGAATAATCAATAATAACCAAAATATTAAGCAGTATGAAACACCGATTTTTTATTAGCCTACTCGCATCATTGGTAATGGGCGTAGAGGCAGTGGCTCAAAAGGTTCTTTTGCCCTATGGTCAGGAAACCAAAGAGGCTTGGGACGCAAAGTATTTCTTGGCTCCTATTGGCGGAGAAGAACCTCCTGCTGATTGGTTTGAACCTACTTATGATGATTCAGAGTGGAAAACCATCCAGGGACCTATCAGTACACAATACGGCGGTCCGGCGTTTTATTCTACATTATGGGGTGACAATTACACCACCTACTGGATTAGACGATACTTTGATGCAGAAGACACTCAGAATGTGAGGAGCTTGTTGTTAAAGGTTATTCATGATGATGGATGTGAAGCTTATCTTAATGGAAATTGTATTTATTCATATTCATCAGTACATTCGTCATTGAATACAATTGAGATACCTGCAATTCTTGTCAAGGAGAAGAATGTATTGGCTATAAGAGTTTCTGATTCTGGAGGTATTGATGCTTGTATCGATTGTGGACTAATAGAAGGAAATAGCCTTGTTAATCCTTATTTTGATAGTGACAGAGGATGGACAGGAAGCTATGACAGGCATTCCTACGATGGAAATACCGAAGGATATAAATATGGTAGGAACTGGGAATGCGAACAGTCGTTTGATAAACAACCTGCGGGTCTTTATAGGCTATCGGCTAATGCTTGTGGCATGAACTACTATTATGACTACAATACCGCTTGGGCAAACAGGAACAATACTCTTAACCAACAATTGTTTATAGAAAATGCAGAATGTCCTATTCCATCCGCTTTTTCAGAACCTTCTGAAACGGATATATACAACGATTACCGTTGGGAGATAAATGGCACTTTTGTACCTTATTATGTTGACCGTGTTCCTGCTGCATTTAAACGAGGCATGTATAAGACAGAAGTGTGGTCAACCTTTGAGCCGACAGAAGAAGACAGCTTACTTACTGTTGGTATAAAATGTTATGCAAATAACGACATTAACCGCTGGGCTGCGTGGGACAATATGGTGCTTACTTATTTCAACGAGACAGAGGTTAAGGCTATGTTGGACTCTATCATCAATGTTGAAAAGGATTTGGTAAAACTGCATCTGAATAAGGATACTAAGGATAAAATGAATGACTATATAGCTATTGCAGAAAAGTCATCAGAATATATAGACAAATCCAAGTCTTTCGTAGATTTGATTAATTGGGAGAAGGAGGTGCGCTCAAGCATCAAGAATTACGAAAGGATACCAGTGTTGAGTGCAACCCTGAAAGACAGTCTGGAAAATATTGGCGATATGGTTTCACCTCAAACTATAGCAGAGGTCAATGCTTTGACAAAAGAACTGGACGAATGTTATGAGTCTGGTGCTTATACTACTGATGATATCAACAAAGCTGACGGCTATACACAGAAACTATTGGAACGATTAGATTACACATATTTGGATATAGCGGTCACAGTACCAGGTTCTATGGGTGACTCTATCCTTGCCAAGGTGGAGAACTTTGTAGATGTGAAGAGTCTTAAGATTTCTGGTACTCTTAATTCCGATGACATTGCAAACATCCAGTCGCGTCTGACAAATCTGCGCGAGCTTGATATGACTGACGTTAATATGACTGCCCTGCCTAATAGAATGTTCTATCAGAGAATGGCTTTGGAAATAGTTAAACTGCCTGCTAATCTTATCTCAATAGGTGAGTATGCTTTCTATCAGTGCTATGGTATCTGGTATATTGATTTCCCGTCAACTCTTACTACCATATATAATTACGCATTCTCTGAATGTGACAACCTGCAGCAGGTTATTTTGCCAGAGGGTGTAACATCTTTGGGATATGGGTCATTCCAATCTTGTGATAATAACAAGTATGTAAAATTGCCATCTACACTTAAAAGCATAAGTGAAAATTGCTTCTATTATAATCTCAGTTTGCAGCAGGTTGATTTTGCTGAGGGATTGACCCATATTTTTAGATATGCTTTCTATGACTGTTATAGCCTAAAAAGTCTCCATTTCCCGAATTCTTTGTATTTCATCGGTGACAATGCGTTTGCCTACAATCGTTCTTTAACAGAAGTGATTTTCAATGAGGGACTCTATCAAATCTGTGACAATGCGTTCTACGATTGTGACGGCCTGACAGAAGTAACACTTCCAAGTTCACTCGTACTGGCATATCAATCTCCATTTGACTATTGCGACAACTTGCGCAAAGTTACTTGTCTGTCTTTGGAGCCTCCCTATACTACAGACCAGATGCCATATGGTTGCAGCATGGAAGGTAGAGAACTATATGTTCCAGCCTTGAGCATTAATACATACAAGCAAACTGCCGTTTGGGATTTGTTCCCGACCATCAAGCCTATCGATTATCTGCCTGAGAATTTTACAGTTCTTTCTAATCTCAAGTTGACTTTGCCAGAGACAATTCCGGCTGATTATAAACCGAATGTGGATATTATCCATGATTCTAAGGGAAGTTCATATTTGAATTATGGTAGCCTTACCGTTAATGGTGAGGGTACATTATCTATGAGCAGCTTCCAAATGTATTGGGATCCAAACTACCAATATGTTTATAATGATAGAAATCAGAACTATTGCTCGTTGGTAAACAATTTACACTTGCGTGCCGATAAGGTTGATATTCTATCTTATCCAAGAAACGACAGATGGAATTTCATAACCTTCCCATATAATGTGAAGATGTCTGAAATAGCACCTATTGCAGAAGGTACAACCAACTGGGTAGTGCGTCGTTATGACGGCGAAAAGCGTGCTGCAGGTGAGACAAGTTCCACTTGGGTGCGCCTTGGCAGTGATGACATTCTGGAGGCAGGTAAGGGATACATCCTTCAGTCAAGTAGATATATTGGCAATAACTGGCAGGAATACAGCGGATTCAAGGTTCCTGCTATCGACGATGCCCACAAAAATGACATCTTCTTGGCAGACAATGCAGTTGTCAAGCTGAATGAATACGAGAGCGAGTTCGCCCACAACCGAAGCTGGAACCTTATCGGTAATCCATATCCTTGCTATTACGACACGAGGTTTATGGACTTTGATGCTCCTATCACGGTATGGAATATAAACAACAACACCTATACCGCATATAGCCCTGTTGACGATTCTTACGTACTCCTTCCCGGAGAGGCATTCTTCGTGCAGCGTCCTGTTGACAGTGAGAGCATCACATTCAGCAAGGAAGGTCGCCAGACCAATCGCACCGTACGTACCCTGGAGACTCCTGCCCGGGTGAAGGCAGCTGCCGGCACGCAGCGCATCGTCGTCAACCTGACACTCTCCGACGGAACCACCACCGACCGCACCCGTCTGGTGGCCAACGAGGCAGCCGGCATGGGATATGAAATCAGCCGTGATGCCAACAAGTTCTTCAGTCTTGACCCGAAGGTTCCCCAGCTGTACAGCACACAGGACGGCATAGCCTACGCCATCAACGAGCGTCCCATGCAGGATGGTAACTTCCAGCTGACCGCACGTGTGGCTACCGGTGGCATTTACACCATCGCGCTTGACAATGTCGTGGAGGGGTATGAGGTAATCCTGGAGGACAACAGGACGGGCAAGCTCACCGTGCTGGGCAAGGACAGCTATGTATTTACCGTGGAGGACGGTCAGATGGATTATGGCTTCACGCTCCGTCTCCAGGCTCCTGAAACTACCGGCGTGACCGTGGCAGAGGGTGCCGAAAGCAAGGCTGACGATATACGCTACAGAATAGACGGTATCAAGGCTGAGGGTTCAGTTCGCAGCGGTCTGTACATTCAAGACAACAAGAAAGTGATCATTAAATAAAACATCAGGAATATGAACAGAACACTTAGATTATTGTTCGTATGTTTGCTGCAAGCCGTATGGGCAGTGGCTTCTGCTTATAACCTGAAGGTGGAAGCCACTCCCCAAGGGGCGTGCTCACTCAATACGAGTGGCGGCGAGTATGATGAGGGAAGTCGTGTGTATCTGAGGACGTATGGCAATACAGGCTATGTGTTCAAGGGATGGTACAAGGGCGACGAAGTCATTTCCTCTTCCGCCAGTTTTTATTATACGATGCCTGCTGAGGACGTGGTTCTGCAGGCGAGATACGAATATGACCCTTCCGTGCCTGCCGACCCGGCAATGCCAGATACGACAAAGCGTTACAAGCTGACTCTCGGCATTACTCCTAATGGTGCAGGAAGTCTTAATACCTCAGGTGGTACATACGCAGAGGGCACGAGTGTGTCGCTAAGGGCATACGTCAACACGGGATACCATTTTACAGGATGGACAGATGAGGAGAGAAACACTCTTTCCACTTCCACATCTTATTCTTATACGATGCCCGGACGCAATGTCCATTTGACCGCCAATTACTATTATGACCCGTCGGTTCCTGCCAACCCCGACTCGATGGCAACGAAATATACCGTCCAGGTGAAGTGTAAGCCAGTGGGTGGCGGCTCGTTCAATACATCATCCACCACTGCCTCTGAGGGTAGTTCGGTGAGACTCTATTCCTACACCAATACGGGTTATTATTTCAAGCATTGGGAGGACAGCGAGGGCAAGGTGCTCAGCACAGCACAGAACTTCTACTATACCATCCCTCACGGAAACAGTGTGGTGTATGGCGTGTTTGAATACGACCCGCCTGTGCCGTCCAATCCAGGAAAGAACTATTGGAACAAGGAACTTGGCGAGGTCATTGTTGATGATTTCTCGGCAGGTAGTTTGGGCAACGCCGTTTCGACTGTCATTGGGAATAGCAGCCGCGATGATGTGGCGATGATTACCGTGGCGGGAAAGATGAACGACAACGACTTTGGTATTGCAAACAACTATACTAACTGCACGTTGCTCGACCTCAGCCGTGTGACAGGTATCACAACTGTGCCTTCATACGCCTTTGACTATACCAACTTGGAGTCGGTGTATCTCCCGGCATCAATAGAAACTATTGGATATAAGGCATTCTATGAGTGCAAGCAGTTGTCATCGCTTACTGTATATGCAATGGTTCCACCCGCAGTGGAGAACTATGCCTTCTCGGGTATTCCCGAAGGTTTGGTGGTATATGTTCCTGCGTCTTCAATATCCCAGTATCAGGAGGCGGAGGGATGGAAGAACTTCACATTCCTTCCTATCCAGGAGGACATCCGCAACGTGACCGTTTCCCTTCCCGAGGGCACGGATGCTTCGGTATATGCCCAGATGTGGCTTGAACTGACCAACAGGAAGAGCGGCCAGCGCATGCACTTTGTCATGACCGACCGTTTGTCCTATACCTTTGCCAACATCATCCGCAACACTTCGTGGAACGCCGTGGTTCGCAACCAGCGCGGCGACGTGTTTGGAAAGATTGACGCTATTGACGTGGCAGACGAGGATGTGACTGTAGCTTTTGAGTCGCTGCAACTGCCTCAGAATGTAACATTGACGGTGAAGGATGCGGAAGGCAAAGACGTTACTGCCGACACGCAGATAACATGGACGGATGCCGCTGGCAATTATCTGTCTCAGTCCTATTCTGTAAATGGACTCCTTCCGGGCAACAAATTAGGATATAATATAGTATTGTCGCAGAACTTGGCTATGGCTTATGCCGCTCCGTCCCTGACGGAATACACAGTGGCTGACAGCGACAATAATATCGTATGCACATTGTCGCCATTGCAGAAAGTTGTTGTGAGTGGCAAGGTGATAGACTTGACCACCAAGTCTGCAATATCAGGCGCAGTGGTAAGTGCCTCTCAGACATTTGGCGGCAAATACAGCAAGACAACCAATGTGAAGACAGATGCCAAGGGACAATACTCGATTGAGGTGTTCCGTGTGCCGACATCATTGGCAATAGCTGCTTCCGACTATGTAAGCCAGACAATCGAATGTGACGTCATTGATGCCGAAGGCGAGAATGTATCTGTTGCAGATGTCTCGTTGAAGTCCATATCTGGTGCTGTTATCTCGCTTGGCTTTACTTATACAAAGTCTCCAGACAACGAGGGCGAGGAGGGTACTATTGAGTCTTTCTATAGTGACTATAACAATGTGGATTACGCCATATTCAACAAGACTCAAAACCGCAGCATCTCACAGTTCAACGTACAATATCCGCAGATTGTCCTTCTTGAAGAGGTAAATGAGAACGATGTTCTTGAACTTACTGTTTCGAGCCGGACATCAGCATTCGTGCCGGTAAAGGCAACGGCAATGATAGATGCCGAGCAGCGTGCGAGTGCAACGTTTGACATTGTTGGGTTAGGTAAGTTGAAGTCTTCGTTTGCAGTGAACGGCAATGCCTCTGTGGTTGGTTCACTTTATGATGCAAAGGGCAAGTTGATTAAGACGTATGACTATAGTGGAGGTAAGCTTATTATCAGCGACCTTACTGATGGCAACTATACTCTCGTCACGATGGGCAGCAGCAGGCTATTCAACACTATCTACGACTTGAAACAGCTTTCTCAGACAGGTCTGACGAAGGATGTTGACTATGTTCAGAACAGTGTCAGGGTTGAGAGTGGCAAGTTGTCTGTAATATCAATTGCAGAGGTTCCGACGTTGGATGAGAGCAAGCTATATTACACAGGCGACAACACGTCATTCACTGTAAACAAGTCGAGCATTGTTGCAGGTAATTACCTCACGCTTACAGGTCATCTTGACTTCAAGTCTGCATACTCCACAAAGGTAAGCAATGTCAATCTCATTGTTGACCTTCCTGAGTCATGCTCATTCGTTGAGAACTCAGTGATGGTAGGCAATTCGACAAGCAGCTATACCTTCGAAGGCAACCGTGTCATCATCCCAATGGCCCGCTACACCGACCGTGTCCGTTTCTGCATCATTCCGACACTTGGAGGAGATTATGCCCCCAGTGCACTTGCTCAGTTTGATATTGACGGAGAAACAATCACTCAGCCTATAGGTTCTGCAAACTATACGGCTAAGGATTTGTCTATCAATGTTCCTACAGAAGTGGCAAAAACTACAATTCCTGTAAGTGGTACGGCAATTGGAACATCTACTATCGAAGTTTATGATGGAGATGTACTTGTTGGTCAGACTACTTCATTAGCCAATGGTTCATGGACAATGACGTGTGAACTTAATGATCCTTATAACCTCTCAACGCATAATATCTCTGCAAAAGTAACCACAAAATCAGGAATGGTATTGACAAGCGAGATGACCGTTGTAACTTATAATAAAGACAAAATAGAAGCTGAAAAGGTAACTATGTTATACTATAATCCAGAAATGGATAAAGAGTACAATATTGTGTTTGACCTCATTAATGGAACTGTCACACCTTCTTCTTTCTATTTCTTCCCATATAAAAGTTGGCCAAATTGGTCAAATTCCGGAACAGAGCCAAAAGATTTTACTTTCATCGCTGACTTATCAAATAATGATACTACAGTCGTTAACAGTGTTACTATTGGAGTATTTACAAAACAGAACCGATGGATGGATTTGGAGGCTACATACGATAAAAATATGGGGCGTTGGACTGCTATTCACAAATTTGAAGAAAGCAATCTTCCAATTGGCGTAAAAGTTGATGTCGATACAAAAAAAGAATTGGAGATTGATTCTGAAATTCTTGAAATGCAAATGAAAGAATCCGAAAATTTGCAAAATTATTTACGCGCAATGACGGAACAAACTAACACATTAGTTGATAGTTTGTTATATATGATAGATAACAATTGTTCCGCAGATGAAATACAGTCTTTAATAGATGAAATTTCTTTGACAATAGGATATGCAAATGAACCAATTCCAAACAATATCGATGTTAAAGAACTGCTAGACAATAGTAATATTTTATTAAGTGAAGATTTGTTATCCGGAATTTTGTCTATTTCGCCTGATGAATACAATAAGCTTTCGGAATATTTAGAAGGAATTTCAATCGAAACAATTGAAAATATCACAAAGGAAAAATTGATTTCTGAAGGGTTTGAGTCAGTTGAATGTACTGAAGGTACAGAGTATTTCTATAGAAATAGTGATACACAATTTCAGATAGTATATCTTCCTCTTTCCATGTTAATAACATACGAATTAACAGAAGAGCAGAACTCTCGCTCGATGAATTTGATTCGTAAATCTAACGATGTTAACGACTTGACCACTTGGCAAGGTAAGGTTTATATCCTATGTGACAAGCTTAATTTTGTTGTATCATCAGTTGCAAGTGCTGTAGATGGAGTTATTGACCAAGTAAGTGCATTAATTGATAAAAATTACGCTCAAATTGATAAAAATATGGGGCGTATGCTAAATATTGAAGAAGGCTTGACTGAAAAAGAAATAAATGAGTTGTCAAAAGTTAATGCAAAACTCATGAATCAAATAAAATCATGTCAAGCAATACGTACATGGTTAGAAAAAAATGTCAAAAACTTTAGAATTACACCGCGTGCAGGTGTAGCATTTAGTTTGTTTGATGTTTACTCTATTACTCAAGGGATTAAAGATGATGGAAACGAGATAATTAATATTTATTATTCGGTTCCAGATTGTCCAGATGATACAAACGATGATGATTTGCGTAATAGAATAAGAAATTGGGGAATTGGTTGCATGATGTTTTATGCCGCAAAACTATCTGCTGATATTGTACAAATTAATTCTGTTATTCTGGGAGTAACAGGTGCAGTGCCAACAGGAGGAACCTCGTTGTCTGCAGTAGGTATCGCATTAGGAATTGCTGCTGCGAACTTTACCGCAGAATTAGTATATCAATGGCAATTTGACAAAAACAAAGAAAAATATCAACATGAAGCATCAAATCTCAAATGCTCAGACGATAAATGCCCTAGATGTCACAAAAAACCTTGCGAATGTAAGGAACCATGTCCTATTTGTAAACATAGGCCATGTATTTGCTGTGTATATTGTCACTATTATCCTTGTAAATGCACATTTTGCCCAAAATGTGGAAAAAGGAAACAATTCTGTACTTGCAAGCCATGCAAAAAATGTGGTCACATAGATTGTATCTGTAAGCCAGAACCAACTGTAGATCCAATCCACGATCCATCTGGATTTGTCTATGAGGGCGTGTTCTCAAATCGTCTTGAAGGTGTTACAGCTACCGCATATTATAAGGAAATGGTAGAGGATATGTATGGTGACCTTCACGAAAACATAGTTAAATGGGATGCCGAGGAATATGCCCAGGAAAATCCATTGTTTACTGATGCGAATGGTTACTATCGTTGGGATGTTCCGCAGGGTCTCTGGCAGGTGAAGTTCGAGAAGGAAGGTTATGAGACTACTTACTCTGAGTGGCTGCCTGTGCCTCCTCCACAGCTTGACATCAATATCGCCATGAAGCAGAATGTGCAGCCTACAGTCAAGTCGGCACGCGCATTCGAGGATGCAGTGGAGATGGAGTTCGACAAGTATATGATGCCTGAACTGCTTACTGCTGACAATATCCGCGTGATGGCAGGTGAGACTGCAGTTGAGGGAACTGTTGAACTGCTGAATGAAGAGGTAAGCTATGAGGGCAACGAGGAGAAGTACGCCTCCAAGGTGCGCTTCAATGCCGCCGCTCCTTTCGATGCCACTGAGATTACATTGATGGTAAGCAACCGAGTGAAGAGCTATGCAGGCATCAGAATGCAGGATGACTTCTCGCAGACATTCACTATTGAACCAGAGGTTCGTGAAATCGTTTGTGAATCAAATGCTTCTGTAGTATATGGTAACTCAGGTGAGCTGACTGTGCAGGTGCTTCCTGCCGTGGCTTCCGCAGGCAAAACCGTAAAGGTGAAGTCTTCTTCATCAATGATTCTGTCAACGGATGTTGAGGAACTTACTCTTGACAGTGAAGGAAAGGCTTCGCTAACTGTTAACGGAGAACTGCCCGGTGCTGCCGCTATTACTTATTCTGTGGATGGATATGACCTCAGTGCCACTACTATGGTAAGCGTGGAACAGGAACAGCTGATACCTGACAGTCCTGTAGCTTCAGTTGCCTCTGGTTCGGCACTGCTCAAGGGGTCGAGTGTAACGTTGTCTTGTCCTACTTCTGGTGTCACCATCTATTACACTACCGATGGCAGTTGTCCGTGTGATGCTGGTGCTATGGAGTATGACGGTACACCGATAACTGTATCAGAAGGCATGACGCTGAAGGTGATGGCCGTAGGTAAGAAGGGTGACGAGAGCGACATAGTTACCTATACTTATACCATCTGCAAAACAGACCTTGAGATTCCCTTGGTCAAAGGCTGGAACTGGGTGTCCCACAACCGCTATTCAGATTTAGCTGCTGATGAACTGATGCAAGAGCATGTGGAACGTGTGCAGACTCAGATGGGAGAAATCTATCGTGACTCGAAATTGGGATTCACCGGCCATATTGATGATGTCAGTGCAAATGATGGCATCAAGGTCTATATGTCTGCAGAGGGTAGCATCAAACTGGATGGTGACTTGTTCAATCCATATGTTCAGCCCCTCTCTCTCAAGAAGGGATGGAACTGGATTGGCTATTCGCTTGACAAGCCTGTGGCGATTGACAATGCCTTGGCTGATATGGAACCGGAGGTTGGCGATTATATCGTCAATATCACAGAAGGATTCTCCCAGTATGACGGCGAGAAGTGGGTAGGTACTCTTGGAGAAATGACTCCTGGAAAGGGCTATCTGTTGAAGTCTGCCTCAGACAAGGCATTTATCTACAACATGACGGCCTCTGACATTCCCAATGTCACATTGGCAAAGGCTGAGAAGACGTTGGAGTTGCCCTGGAGCGTGGATGCCCATGCCTATCCCAACATGATGTGCATCACTGCCGACCTCTTCGAGGATGACTGCAAGGCAGAGTCCGACAAGTACTGCATCGCTGCTTTCTGTGGTGACGAGTGCCGTGGTGTGGGTGAGTATGTCAAGGGTATCATCTTCCTCTCTGTTTATGGTGACAAGAGTGTGCCGCTCACATTCCTGGCAGCAGACCGTGCCACGGGTGAGGTGTATGGCATCCGTGAGAGTGTTGATTTCAATGCCGACGTGCTCGGTTCCGTCAAGGCTCCCTTTGCCTTCCATCTGGGTGAACCCACAGGCGTGGAAGCTCCCTGGGCTGAGGGTCAGGCACAGGGCGTCACCAACCTCCTGGGCCAGAAGGTCAACCGCACGGATGTGCCCGGAATATACATCATCAACGGAAAGAAGGTTCTTATTAGAAATAATAAAATTAAGTGAATATGAAGAATAGACTGAAAGTGTTATGCAGCATTGTCTGCATGTTCCTCTCCACCACTGTCCTGTATGCGCAGGACAGTGGATGGACGGTGAATCCTCACGGCTACCAGTACGACATGACTGTCTATGGCAGTCTGGTGGTTGATGGGGCTACGGTGACATCCCTTGAGAACTATGAGATTGCTGCCTTTGTCGGTGACGAGTGTCGTGGCCTTGCCGAGGTGAACTCGCAGGGGGGGTACACCTGGCTCTACATCCGCGTGCGCAGTAATGTAGCCTCAGGCGAAACGGTAAAGTTTAAGATTTATGAAAAGACCGAAGGTAAGGCTTTCAATGCCGTCGAGACCGTTGACTTTGCCTCTAATGGTCTGGTGGGTATGCCAAGCCAACCTGTTACGTTGACGTTGAGGAGATATACTCTTGGAGATGTCAATGATGATGGGAAAATAACCAATGCAGACATCATCTGTATTCGTAAATTAATTGCAGGTGATACAGGTGCTAATATTCTCAGAGAAGCTGCTGATGTAAATGGTGATAACAAAATTACCAATGCCGATATCATCAGCGTAAGAAGAATCATTGCAGGATACTAAAACACTTAATAATAATTATTTATGAAAAAGTATTTTTTATTGTTTTTCCTATGTGCGTTAACAACAATGGGTTATGCCCAGAAAGAAGTGAAAATGTACATAGATGGTTCTTACAAAGTTAAACCTGGAGAACAAGTTGTAGTTCCTGTTCATGTCAAAAACAATTTTGAAATGGTAGGTTTGCAGTTTAAAGTTGTTTTGCCTGATGGTGTTACTCTTGTAGAAAATGAGGATGAAATGTATTGTACGACCAATTCAAGCCGTATTCCCAGAAAGTATACAATAGGTGAGACACCACTTTCTCCAACAATTGGTAATGGAATATCGTTTACCTTTGAATCGGATGGCTCTGTACCTATTAAGGGAGAATCAGGAGAAATCTGTACCCTTACATTCAAGGTAGATGAATCTGCCGCCTTGGGCAATCTGACAGTTAAGTTTGCTGATATCTTGTTCCAATATATGGATGGTGATATACCTACTGACTTTGGAGATTATGATAATTTTGACCTAAATCTCCAGGTCTATGAAACTTACAGCATCTCAGCCGTTTCTGCAAATGAAACCATGGGTTCTGTAACTCTGACGAATGGTGGTGAAGCCGTGGAGAATGGTACAGAGGTGACAGCTGAGGCAACTCCCGTAGAAGGTTATTCCTTCGTGAACTGGACCAGCGGTGAAACGGAAGTTTCTAAGGAGAATCCCTATAAGTTCACTGCTGAAGCCAATACCAGCCTAACGGCCAACTTCAAGGCAAACATGTATGACGTGACCTTTGATGTGGATGGTCAGAAGACAACCTCTTCCCTGGCTTTTGGCTCTGTAATTACAACTCCTGCTGCTCCCACTAAGACGGGTTATACCTTCGCTGGCTGGTCTCCTGCATTTAAAGAGGGTGATACGGTGCCTGTTGACGGCATCACCTATACGGCTACATGGACTGTTAACCAATACACCATCACCTTCGACACCGACGGTGGCTCAGAGGTAGCTGCCATCACCCAGGACTATGCTTCTGCTGTGACCGCTCCTGCTGCTCCCACCAAGACGGGCTACACCTTCAAGGGCTGGGAGCCTGCTGTTCCCACGACCATTCCCGCCGAGAATCTGACCGTTAAGGCTCAGTGGCAGATCAACCAGTACACCGTGAAGTTTGTAGTTGACGGAGAAGAACTCAAGTCAGAGACACTGGACTACAACTCAGCCATCACCGCTCCTGCAGATCCTGTCAAGGAGGGTCATACCTTCATGGGTTGGGCTCCCTCATACGTAGAGGGCGCAAAGGTTCCTGCTAATGACGTTACCTATACTGCTGTATGGAAGGTCAACCAATATACCATTACCTTTGACACCGACGGTGGTACTGAGGTAGCTGCCATCACACAGGACTATGCTTCTGCCGTGACCGCTCCTGCCGCTCCCACCAAGACAGGTTACACCTTCAAGGGCTGGGACAAGGCTATTCCTTCCACCATTCCTGCCGAGAACGTGACCATCAAGGCTCAGTGGCAAATCAACCAATATACCATTACCTTCGATACCGATGGTGGTACTGAGGTTGCAGCCATCAAGCAGGACTATGCTTCTGCCGTGACCGCTCCTGCCGCTCCCACCAAGACAGGTTACACCTTCAACGGATGGGACAAGAATATTCCTGCCACCATGCCTGCCGAGAATGTGACCATCAAGGCTCTGTGGGAGATCAACCAATATACCGTGAAGTTCGTAGTTGACGGAGAAGAACTCAAGTCAGAGACACTGAACTACAACTCAGCCATCACTGCTCCTGCTGATCCTGTCAAGGAGGGTCACACCTTCATGGGTTGGAATCCCTCATACGTAGAGGGCGCAAAGGTTCCTGCTAATGACGTTACCTACACTGCTGTATGGAAGGCCAACCAATATACCATTACCTTCGATACCGACGGTGGTACTGAGGTAGCAGCCATTACACAGGACTATGCTTCTGACGTGACCACTCCTGCTGCTCCCACCAAGACGGGCTACACCTTCAAGGGTTGGGACAAGGAGATTCCTGCCACCATGCCTGCCGAGAATGTGACCATCAAGGCTCAGTGGCAAATCAACCAGTACACCGTGAAGTTCGTCGCTGACGGTACAGTCGTTTCTGAAACGACTCTTGACTACGGCACGGCCATCACCGCTCCCGACGCACCTGCCAAGAAGGGTTACACCTTCACGGGCTGGAGTCCCGAGGTGGATGAGACCGTTCCTGCCAACGATGTGACATACGAGGCAGAATACACCATCAACACCTACAAGCTGACCTACGTGCTCGATGATGTGACTGTCCAGACTCTCGACGTTGAGTATGGTGCAGAGATTGAGGAATTCGTTCCCGAGGTAGAAGACGGACGTGAGTTTGAAGGTTGGGAGGACGTACCTGCCACGATGCCCGCCCACGATGTCACCATCTATGGTTCTACCACCATTGCCACGTTCATCAGTGCTCACTTCGCCAACTCCGGCAAGAGCCTCACCGTCTATACCCTCAATGGTACGCGCGTGATGACCCTCGAAAAGGCCAGCGACATCAAGCGTCTGACTCGCGGCACCTATATCATCAACGGCCGCAAGGTAAACATTCGTAAGTAATCTTAAAAATTACTGATCTTCAGTCAGATAGCATTTGTGATTTTTAGACCCGGGTTTCAGTCTTCTGAGACCCGGGTTTCATTATTTTGAGACCTGGGTTTATCCACTCATTGACATGTTATTTTTGTCGATTTGACACGTGTGAACACAATTATCCCTTGCAGGTGATAAGCTGCGGCTGGTAATTGTTAATCTGGAGGACACAGAGTCTTGACATACTTCGCCAAGTATCTAAACATACTTTGCCATTTATCTTTAGATA
>CALZMK010000006.1 GCA_945788545.1 uncultured Prevotella sp. | reverse complement strand
GGAGGAAGAGAATGTCAAGGACGAGAACTTGGTGTTTTCCGACGAGAACAACAAGGAACTCTTGGCCGACAGCCTTAATATTGCCCTCGCCGACACTCTTAAAAAGGAGTATGTGCCTGTGACGAGCATTATCCACACCCTCGACCTCAACAACTACGGACGTATCTATCAGGCATACGACACTCCTGCCGACTATTATGCCAATACATATTACGACCTCAATGCCGATAATGCCTATCGTGGCGATTCTATCTTCGACCGCACAAGGCATTTCTCGATGAAGAACACCGTTGCCCTCGCCATGCTCGAAGGATTCAACAAGTGGGCGAAGGCAGGACTGAAAGTGTTTGCCACCCACGAACTGCGCAACTTCAAGATGCCGGACATCATCAAGGATGGCGACGTGGAGCATACCGTGATGGGCAAGTGGAACGAGCATAACGTTAGTGTGGGCGGTCAACTCATCAAGACCCAGGGTAAGACCTTCCACTATAACCTTGCCGCCGAGACATGGCTTGTGGGCGAGGATGCCGGACAGTTGAAGGTGGATTTCTCCACCGACCTCAACTTCCCGCTCTTTGGCGACACAGTGAGCCTCGGTGCAAAGGCTTATTTCTATCGCCTCAATCCCACGTTCTATCAGCGTCACTATCATTCCAAGCATCTATGGTGGGACAACAGTTTGAGTAAGGAGACACGCACCCGCATCGAGGGACTCTTCACATATCGCAAGACCAACACCCGACTGCGTGTGGCTGTCGAGGAGATACAGAACTACACATATTTCGGTATGTCGTATGATGCCACCACCGACTCGCGCACCAATCTGTCGGCTGCGGTATATCAGTCGGGCAAGAACATCAACCTGCTCACTGCCCAGCTGATGCAGGACTTCCGTCTTGGTCCGCTCAACTGGGAGAATGTGTTCACGTTCCAGAGTTCGAGCGAGGAGGATGTGTTGCCTGTGCCAACAGTGAATGTGTTCTCTAATCTCTATCTTAAGTTTAAGATAGCGGGAGTGTTGGCAGTGGAATTTGGTGCTGATGGATATTGGTTCTCCAAGTATTATGCTCCTGATTATTGTCCGCAGTTGAGTCAGTTTGCTGTTCAGAAGAATGCCGACTCACGTATGAAGATTGGTGGATATCCCTTTGTGGATGTGTATGCCAACATGCATCTCAAGCACACCCGTTTCTTCATTATGATGAGTCATGTGAATGGTGGCAGTGGCAATAGGCAGTATTTCCTTGCGCCTCATTATCCCTCCAATGGCCGCGTCCTCCGCTTCGGTCTGTCGTGGAACTTCTTTAATTAAATGAAGAGTGAAGAATAAGATAAATTCAGATAGCGCACAACCATTCCTAATTTCTAATTTAAAATTAAAGGAATAAAAATAAATGGATTAAAGTTGGGCTGTGCTAAGGAAAATATTAAACACAGAGGCACAGAGTTTTTTATTAAAACTCAAAGGCCACAAAACTTCTTATTACTCAGTGTCTTCAGAAAACTTAAAAATTTATCCTCTGTGCCTCAGTGTCTCTGTGTTCATAATCTTCAATTTTTAACTTCCAATCTTCAACTTTTTTATTCTATAAGGTGAGTGACGAGTATCTTTATGCCTATCGCCAGGAGAATAAGGCCGCCGAAGAGCTCGGGTTTGAGGCGGCGGGCGATGGCCTTGCCAAAACGGATGCCGAGAAGGTGGCCCGCAATGGCGAAGAGGAAGGAGACAATGCCGATGACAAAGAGTGGAAGAGACATGGCTGAGAGCGACGTGTAGCCCAAGCAACCGAAGGAGATGCCCACGGCAAGGGCGTCGATACTCGTGGCTATGGAAAGCATGATTTGGGTGCGAAGGCGCGAGGGATTGAAATGGGGATGGGCCTCGTCGTCATCGTCGAACGACTCCTTCACCATCTTGCCGCCAATGAAGGCAAGCAGACCGAAGGCAAGCCAGTGGTCAACGGATTCGAGGTAGGAGCTGAAGAATGATATGCCGAGCCAACCGACCAGAGGCATGAGAGCCTGGAAGAGTCCGAAGAGGAAACTCATTCTCAGCATGGGGGCGGCTTGCCATCTGCCGCATATTACTCCGCTCACTATCGACACCGTGAAGCAGTCCATTGCCAATGCCACGGCAAGAAAAATGATGTCTATAATGTTCATTTATGTTAAAATTGCAAATTTATTTTGTCAGTTCCAATAAAATGATTACCTTTGCAGCCGCAAAAGGAGAGTTGGCAGAGTGACCGAATGCGCTGGACTCGAAATCCGGTATACCCTTTCCGGGTATCGGGGGTTTGAATCCCTCACTCTCCGCAAGAAAAAGTCCCCAAGGCTTAACGTCTTGGGGATTTCTTTTTTTATTTATACATATATCTCTTGATACTCTTCTTCGGCGTCTTCTCGAATTCCTTCTCCTGTATCTCGATTGACGAGAGTTTGCAGTAGGCTGGCTGCACGAGATTGAGATCCTGAAGGTTCTGCTTCATCTGCGCCTCGATGCCACTGAGTGATATACCTGTGTTCTTGGCCTCCTCGTAGTCGGGATAAACAAGACCGACGAGTTTGG
Source organism: uncultured Prevotella sp. (assembly GCA_945788545.1). The sequence continues at coordinate 13,793 of CALZMK010000006.1, read as the reverse complement.
TGTCTCTCTGCACCACAACGCTCTCCACCACGAGAGGCATAGAGTTGAGTTTGTCCTCTATTTCCTCGGGATAGATATTCTGTCCGCTCGGGCCGAGCAGCATGTTCTTAGAACGTCCCTTGATGAAGACATTGCCGTAGGCATCCATCGTACCGAGGTCACCGGTGTGATACCATCCTTCGTTGTCGATAGTCTGGCGTGTGGCCTCCTCGTTCTTATAGTATCCGAGCATCACATTGGTGCCGCGGGCGAGAATCTCGCCGGGGATGTTGGCAGGGTCGCTACTGTCGATCTTCACCTCCATGTGGACAACGGCACGGCCGCATGAGCCAGGCACAAACGACTGGTAGTCGGAATAGCAGATGATGGGGGCGCACTCGGTGGCGCCGTAGCCTACGGTATAGGGGAAGTTGATGCGGTGGAGGAACTGCTCCACCTCCTGATTGAATGCCGCTCCACCGATGATAATCTCGTAGAATCGTCCGCCGAAGGCCTGCTTCACCTGTTCGCATATCTTTTCCTCCACCTTCTTGTTGATGATGGGCAGATTGCGCAGCAGGCGCACCTTTCCCGTCTGCAATTTGGGGAACACCTTCTTGCGAATGATCTTCTCGATGACAAGCGGTACGGCGATGATAATCTGCGGACGCACGTCGGCAAAGGCCTGTGCGATGATGGCAGGCGAGGGGATGCGGGTGAGATAGTAGATATGGCAACCATAAAGGAACTCGAAGATGAACTCGAATGCCATGCCATACATGTGGGCCATGGGCAGAATGCTGATCACCTTGTCGCCACGGTGGATGACCTTGCCGAGCACATTTACGGCAAAGTCGTAGTTGCCCCACAAGGCGCGATAGGGAATCATCACTCCCTTGGAGAATCCCGTGGTGCCGCTGGTGTAGTTGATGAGCGCCAGTTCGTCGGGTCGCTGCTCATGGTAGTAGTGCACATGCTCGCGTCGGAAATACTTGGGGAACTTGCGCCCATAGAGTTCGTTGAGATGCTCGCGGGCGTAGGTCAGTTTGTCGGTACGCGACAGTGCGAGCGAGTAGTCGGGGATGTTGATAATGCCTTCGAGCGACGGCATCTTGGTGGCATCCACCTGAGTGCCGACGATGTCGCCGACAAAGAGGATTTTCGCCTCACTGTGGTTGACGATGTTGTGTATCTGTTCGGGGGTAAACTCATGCAGTATTGGCACAGCCACGGCACCATAGGTGAGTGTGGCGAGGAATGCCACAGCCCAATGGGCGGAGTTGCGTCCGCAGAGTGCAATCTTGTCGCCCCGCTGCACACCCGAGTTCTCGAACATGATATGCAGTTTCTCTATCTTGCGTGCCACATCGTGGTATTGCAAGGTAATGCCTTTATAATCAGTCAGGGCATCGAGGTCCCAATTGTCTATAATGCTTTTTTCAATTATCTCGTTGAATGAAGTCATATTTTTTAAGTTGACGAGTTGACGAGTTGATACTATTTATATAAGTAGCGCTTGATGCTCTTCTTGGGAGTCTTGGCAAACTCCTCGTGCTGGAGTTGGATGGCTGAGAGTTGACAGAACGGGGGGAGCTGCTCGTTTAGCTCCTTGCGGTTTTGCTCCATCACGCTCTCGATGTCGCTCTCGTTGAATCCCATGGAGTGAGCCTCGTCGAAGTCGGGATAAACAAGACCAACGAGTTTGTCGCCTCTCTGCACGATAAGACTCTCGTTCACCATCGCCATTGAGTTGAGTTTGTCCTCAATCTCCTCGGGATAAACGTTCTGTCCGTTGGCTCCCAAGAGCATGTTCTTGATGCGTCCGCGTATGAACACATGTCCGTCGGCCGACATGGTGGCGAGGTCGCCGGTGTGATACCATCCCTCGCTGTCGAGTGCCTCGCGTGTGGCCTCCTCATTCTTATAATAGCCGAGCATTACGTTGGTGCCACGCGCCACAATCTCCCCTGGGATGTTCTCGGGGTCGGGCGAGAGAATCTTCACCTCCATATGGCTCACAGGCGTACCGCAACTGCCGGGCTGGAAGTCGTGCCAGTCGCTATAGGTGATGAGCGGTGCGCACTCGGTGGCGCCATAACCCGACGTCAACGGGAAGTCGATGCTCTTGAGGAACGATTCTATCTCCTGGTTGAGGGCTGCACCGCCAGTCATCACCTCGTAGGCATTTCCGCCGAAGGCCTGCATCACCATCTGACAGATGCGCTCCTTCACCTTCTTGTTGATAACGGGCATGTTCCACAGCAGTCTCACCTTGTTGTTCTGAATCTTCGGGAACACCATCTTGCGTATAATCTTCTCCACCACAAGCGGTACGGAGATGACGATGGCGGGATGGATGTCGGCAAAGGCCTGTGCGATGATGGCAGGCGAGGGAAGACGTGTGAGGAAGAAAAGGTGGCAGCCATGCACGAAGGGGAAGATAAACTCCACTGCCATACCGTACATGTGGGCCATGGGCAAGATGCTAAGTATCGACGAGCCTTGCTGGATGCGTGTGCCAAGGACTTCGAGACAGAAGTCGAGGTTGCCCCAAATGGCACGATAGGGCAGCATCACGCCCTTGGAGAATCCGGTGGTGCCGCTGGTGTAGTTAATGATAGCCAGTTCCTCGGCCTCGTCTTTATGATAGCTTACGTCCTCCGAGCGGAAGGCGCGGGGGAATCGTCTGCCGAATATTTCATTAAGATGTTCGCGTGCGTAGGTGAGTTTATCCGATCTTGACAACATCAGCGAGTAGTCGGGCAGATTGATTATACCCTCAAGAGTGGGCATCTCTACAGGATTGATTTCCTTGGCCACATAGTCGCCCACGAAGAGTAGTTTCGACTCACTGTGATTGACGATGTTGTAAATCTGCTCGGGCTTGAACTCGTTTTGGATGGGCACAGCCACGGCTCCGTAGGTGAGGGTGGCGAAGAATGCCACAGCCCAGTGGGCGGAGTTACGCCCGCAGAGTCCGATTTTATCGCCCGGTTTAACACCCGAATGTTCGAAGAGTATGTGGAGCTTTTCTATTTTTCGCGCCACGTCATGATACTGTAATGTGATGCCCTTGTAATCTGTCAGGGCATCGAGGTTCCAGTTATCGATAATACTTTTTTCAATGTATTTATTGAAGCTGCTGAATGTATTCATTGCACAATTTTCAAATTTGTGTGCAAAGATATATCTTTTTCTGCACATTGGCAAACTTTTTGTGCATTTTTTTTAGTTTATAGTGAAAAAAGTTATATTTCGGGTATTTGGGAACATATTTTTTCACTCAAAACTATTCGTATCTCATCGACTTGGCGGGATGGATATGGGATATGAGGAAGCTGGGCCCCACGAGCACGAGGACACTGATGAACAGTGTGGCTGCATTGATAAGCACGAAGGCAGGGATGTTTATCTCGGTGGGAGCTTCGCTGACATAATAATTTGTAGGGTCGAGCGAGATAAAACCGGTAGTGCGCTGAAGCAGGATGATGGCAGCGGCGAGAAAGTCGCCGATAATCATACCCTTGCCGATGATGAATACGGCAAACCACAGGAAGGTGTGGCGCACGGATGCTCCCTTCATGCCAAGGGCTTTGAGAACGCCAATCATTTGGGTGCGCTCGAGAATGATGATGAGCAAACCAGAAATCATCGTGAATCCAGCCACACATATCATGAGGGCAAGGATAATCCATACATTAATGTCGAGAAGCGACAACCATGAGAATATCTGAGGATAAGCCTCGTAGATGGTCTGCGAGGTGAAGACATTGCCTTCATGGTCGGAAGTGCGGTTTACCTTGCCGGCTATTCTGTCGGCCACCATATTTATTTGCTCCAGGTCGCCCACCGAAATCTCTGCTCCCGTACACAGTTCTCCATCCCAACTGTTTAGTTTGCGGGCAGTGTATAAATCAGTGAAACATAAGGAGTTATCAAACTGGCTCATGTTTGTCTGATAGATGCCCTTGACAGTGAATTTCCTCACCTTCACTCCGTTGTCGGAAATGAAATAGGCAAACACCTTGTCGCCCGCCTTGAGGTTCATCTTGTCGGCCGTTGCCGAGGAGATAAGCAGGTTGCCCTTGTTGGCGGAATCACTGAAGGAGGGAACGCTGCCGCTCTTGAGATTTGACTTGATAAAGGAAAGATCGTATTCTGGTCCGACGCCCTTGAACGACATTCCGAGAAAGTCTTGGTCGGTTTTGAGAATACCTTGGGTGAGTGCAAATCGCTCTACCTGTTTTACGCCATCAATACCCCTCAACACCTTCATGACACTGTCGTCGATACAGATAGGATAGGGGTCGGAACTCTGCATGGTGAGGAAGTTCTCCACCTGGATATGGCTGCCGAAACCGATGACCTTGTCGCGGATGGTGTGCTTGAATCCAAGTACCACCGACACGGTGAGAATCATCACGCAAAGTCCGATAGCCACGCCAGCCGTGGCTATATGAATGGCAGGGCGGCTCACCTTGCGCTTGTCGCCCTTGTCACTATATATACGTTTTGCTATGAAAAACGACAGATTCATTCGTCAGTCCTTCCGGGATAAGCCTCAAGAGCCTTCTGCAACACGACAAGTGCGCGAGAGAGGTCTTCCTTCTTGAGCACGTAGGCGATACGCACTTGGTTGTAACCGGCTCCTGGAGTTGTGTAGAATCCAGAGGCGGGAGCCATCATCACAGTCTCACCCTCGTATTCAAACTCCGACAGACACCAGCGGCAGAACTTCTCACTGTCGTCAACGGGCAACTTTGCCACTGTGTAGAAAGCTCCCATGGGAATTGGGGAATAGACACCGGGGATGCGGTTGAGACCGTCGATAAGGCACTTGCGTCGCTCTACATATTCATCATATACATCACGCAGATACTCCTCGGAAGTGTCGAGAGATGCCTCAGCCACAATCTGTCCGATAAGGGGCGGGGAGAGACGAGCCTGACAGAATTTCATCACAGCCTTACGTACTTCCTCGTTCTTGGTGATGAGGGCTCCGATACGGATGCCACACTCGGAATAACGCTTTGACACAGAGTCGATTAGGATAACATTCTGCTGTATTCCTTCAAGGTGGCAAGCGCTGATGTAGGGAGAACCGGTATAGATATATTCGCGATACACCTCATCCGAGAAAAGATAGAGGTCGTACTTCTTCACGAGGTCGCGAATTTGGTTCATCTCTCTACGGGTGTAGAGATAACCAGTGGGGTTATTGGGGTTGCATATCATGATGGCGCGGGTGCGGTCGTTGATAAGCTCCTCAAATTTCTCGACCTTAGGCAGTGAGAATCCCTCCTCGATGGTGGTGGCTATGGTGCGTATCTTCGCTCCAGCCGATATGGCAAACGCCATATAGTTGGCATAGGCGGGTTCGGGCACGATAATCTCGTCGCCAGGATTGAGGCACGACATAAAGGCGAAGAGCACAGCCTCGCTACCGCCCGACGTGATGATGATGTCGTCGGCGGTGACGTTGATGTTATACTTCTTATAATAGTCAACGAGTTTTTCCCGATAACTCAGATAACCCTGCGAGGGCGAGTACTCGAGAATATTGCGGTCGATATGCTTAAGAGCATCCAAACCTTCTTTAGGCGTGGGCAGGTCGGGCTGTCCGATATTAAGGTGATAGACCTTAGTGCCACGCTTTTTTGCTGCAGCGGCAAGAGGGGCGAGTTTCCTGATAGGAGATTCGGGCATCTCAAGTCCGCGAACTGAAATTTCCGGCATTATATTTACTTTTTTGGGTGCAAAGGTAGTGTTTTTTATACAAACTGCAAAATAATTGGAGGCAAATATTGGCTATTAACATAATTTTTCATCAACTTTTGTATTTTTTCGGCGAAAAGTAGTAATTTTGCAGAATATTTATTCAAAGAAGAAGAATATGAACTATGAAGAGATGTTGTCTTCGGGCAACGTGCAAATGGCAAAAGGGGCTTTGTTGCCCATCGGTTTTTTACACAAGAAGCAGAGAGAGGGGAAGTTTGACAATGTGCTCGACCTTCGCCGACATCTTTCTGACAGTGTGCTCTTTGCAAAGAACGTGAAGCGTGAGTGCGAGGAGAACGGTAAGCTCAACTCGCCTCATCAGTTGCATTTTGTGATAGGTGAGACCAAGGACGGCGAACCGAAGACGCTGGAGGTGGAGAAGGGAAGGTTTATCACTTTCTCCCGACTGCTCTTTGAGTCTCCGTCGCTTGTGGGGCGCAAGGATTTTGTCGATGAGGTGATCAACCAATTGTTTGATGCGGCTGTGTATATCAATAAGATGGGAGTGCAGCATATCTGCTATTCACCCGACAATGTGCTGGCAAGAGTGGGCGACAACAAACTGCTGATGCTCTCGCATGGTTCGTATTATATAAATATGAGTGACCAAAAGGCCTTGTATCGCGACATGACCGACTATCTCGCTCCCGAGGTGCTTGCCGAAGGCAGTGTGGACGAGCGCAGTGACGTGTATTCGATAGGTAAGTTTATCGAATGGCTCTATTCCTCAAGTGACATGCCGATTGAAATAAAGCGAATGGTGAAGAAGGCGACAGAGGAATTGCCCGAGGACAGATATCAGAGTGTGGCAGATATGCGTTCGGCCCTGAAACGCTTGAAGAACGCTCGCAACTCGGTGGTCATGTTCCTTATTGCCCTTGTAGCGGCACTGGTGATTGTGGGCATATATTTTGGTATGACTCCTGAACCGCAGCAGATAGAATATGTTAAACCGGCCCCGAAGCAGTCAACGGATGACTTGCTCGACGATGGATTCGACCCTGCCACAGAACTGGGAGTAATCAGTGGCGACTCGCTGAGCAAACTGCCGCCCGAGAAGCGCAAGCAGATGGAGGAATACCAAAAGAAGGGCGAGGAGATATTCAGAAAGCAGTTTGAGAAAGAGGCCGACCGCATTCTCTCAAAGGTGTATGATGCCGAGCACATGGGTGCAAGCGAGAAGAACTTCATGGCTTCGAGCCAAAAGGTGTTTGCCGAACTAATGGAGGTTCAGCAGAAACTGTCGGGCGAGGCTAATATCAGTAATGAGAAGGGACAGCTCATCGCCACCCAGATAATCGACAAGATTACCGAGAAGAAGAAAAAGGCGGTTCAGAAAAACGGAATACAGAAGTAATTAAGAATTGCTGCGCAAACCGAATGCAGAGCCGAGCTTGCTCGAGCTATGCTAAGGTGAAGCCAGCAATCGACTAAGTCAATTAAGAATTAAAAATTAAAAGATTAAAAGAATTAAAGAAATGAGAAGTAGAACAGCAATTTGGTTTGAATGTAAAGTACGTTACGAGAAGACAATGGAAGACGGTATGCCCAAGAAAGTGGTAGAGATATACACCGTGGATGCACTCAGTTTCAGCGAGGCCGAGAAGCGCATCATGGAAGAGATGTCTTCATACGTGAGCGGAGAAATAGAGATTGCCGACCTGAAGATAGCACAGTATAAGGAGATTTTCTTTGCCGACAACGACATGGCCGACAAGTGGTATAAGGCAAAGCTCGCATTTATCACTATCGATGAGAAGACCGACAAGGAGAAGAAAACATCGGTGTTCTATCTGGTGAACGCGGGCAACATCAACTCGGCCATCAAGAACATCGACGAGGTGATGGGAGGCACGATGATTGACTATCAGACGCTCAACGTGAGCGAGACAACCATCATGGACGTCTTCGAATACAAGCAGAAGGAAAAGGACGACAAACCCGAATACGAGCAGCAGCAATAAGGAGGAGACAAGAGAAATGGAGTATGACGTAAAGGGAAACCTCAAGGAGGTGAAGGCCAGTTTGCCCACAGGGGTAAATCTTGTGGCTGTTAGCAAGTTCCATCCCGCCGAATATATCGAGGCAGCCTATCAGGAAGGCCAACGTATATTCGGCGAGAGCCACGAACAGGAACTCTCGCGCAAGGTGAAGGAACTGCCAGGCGACATACGATGGCATTTCATTGGACACCTGCAGACCAACAAGGTGAAGTATATCGCTCCGTATATCTCGATGATCGACGCGGTAGATTCGCTCAAGCTCCTCAAGGAAATACAGAAGCAGGCTGCCAAGAACAACAGGGTGATTGACGTGCTGCTGGAACTGCACATCGCCGAGGAGGTGACAAAGTATGGACTCACTCCCGATGCCTGCCGACAATTGCTCGAGGATGGCGAATGGCGCGAGATGACCAATGTGAGGATTTGCGGACTGATGATGATGGCATCCAATGTTGATGACGACGAACAGATAATGCGCGAGTTCATGACAGCACGCCAATTCTTCGATGAGGTCAAGGAGAGATACTTTGCAGATGCCGATTACTTCTGCGAGCGCTCGTGGGGCATGAGCGACGATTATCCCATCGCTGTGGAATGTGGAAGCACGATGGTGAGGGTGGGCACGAAAATATTCGGTCCACGAGTATATTAATTTGGAAGTTAAAGAAGTTAAGGAAGTTAAAGATAATGGAAATAAAGAACGCCGAATTTACACTCAGTGCTCCCACTGTGACGATGTGTCCGAAGGACAACAAACCTGAATACGCCTTCATAGGAAGGTCGAACGTGGGCAAGTCGAGTCTTATCAATATGCTTTGCAACAACAAGAAATTGGCAAAGACATCGGCAACACCGGGAAAGACTCTGCTCATCAACCACTTCATCATCAACAAGGAGTGGTATCTTGTCGATCTCCCAGGATATGGCTATGCCAAGAGGTCGAAGACCGAGATTAAGAAGCTCGACCAGATGATACGGGGATATATACTGCAAAGAGAACAGCTCGTCAACGTGTTTGTACTGGTGGATATACGTCTCGAACCGCAGAAGATCGACCTCGAGTTCATCAACTGGTTGGGCGAGAGCAGTGTTCCGTTTGCCATCATCTTCACCAAGGCCGACAAACTGAATGCCAGTAAGGTGAATGCCAGTGTGGCGCAATATCAGAAGACATTGAGCGAGACATGGGAGGAAATGCCCAAGATGTTTATCACGTCGAGCGAGAAAAAGACCGGTAGGGACGAGGTGCTCTCATATATCGAGGAGATTAACAAGGAATTGTCGGATTAAGAATAGAATCATGGCAGAAATACCATTTCTTGACGTACAGAACCTGACAAAGTCATTCGGTGCGCTCGTGCTGTTTGAAAACATCAGTTTTTCGGTGGCACAAGGGCAGAGAGTGGGACTTATTGCCAAGAACGGAACGGGAAAGTCAACACTGCTGTCGCTACTCGCAGGTCACGACTCGCCCGACTCGGGCAGTATCATATTCAGAAAAGACATAAAGGTGGGAATACTTGAGCAGTCGCCGGTGTTCGACCCTGATGAGACTGTGCTCGAGGCTTGTTTCAACCACGAGGGCGAGGACGAGAAAATTCTCAAGGCAAAACAAGTACTCACACAATTGAAGATACGCGACCTTAACCAGCCCATGGGCCAACTGAGCGGTGGACAGCAGAAGAGAGTGGCACTCGCAAATGTGCTTATAACAGAACCCGACCTGCTGATACTCGATGAGCCTACCAACCATCTCGACCTCGAGATGATAGAGTGGCTTGAGGGATACCTCTCGCGAGGCAACAAGACATTGCTCATGGTGACTCACGACAGATTCTTCCTCGACCGTGTGTGCTCGGTGATTATCGAACTCGACGACCGCACTGTATATACCTATCGCGGCAACTATGCCTATTATCTGGAGAAACGCCAGGAACGCATCGACAACAAGAGGGCAGAGATAGAAAGGGCAAACAACCTGTATCGCACCGAACTCGAATGGATGAGAAGGCAACCGCAGGCAAGGGGACACAAGGCAAAATACCGTGAGGATGCATTCTACGAACTGGAGAAGGTGGCAAAGCAGAGAATGGAAGAGAGGCAACTCCGACTAAAGTCGGCCAACGTGTATATTGGCTCGAAGATATTCGAGTGCCAGTATATCTCCAAGGCCTTCGACGACCTGGTCATCATGAAGGACTTCTATTACAACTTCTCAAGATACGAGAAGATGGGAATAGTGGGAAACAACGGAACGGGTAAATCAACGTTTGTCAAGATGCTACTCGGAAGAGTGAGCCCTGACGCCGGAAAAATAGACATCGGCGAGACGGTGAGATTCGGATATTTCTCGCAAGAGGGATTGCAGTTTGACGAACAGCAGAAAGTGATTGACGTGATCACCGACATAGCCGAATACATCAACCTGGGAGGCGGGCGACAGCTCTCTGCATCCCAACTACTGCAGTATTTCCTCTTTACTCCCGAACAACAATATAATTATGTATATAAGTTGAGCGGGGGGGAAAGGCGCAAGTTGTATCTGTGTACGGTGCTTATGCAGAATCCAAACTTCCTCGTGCTCGACGAGCCGACTAACGACCTTGACATCGTGACTCTGCAGATACTGGAGGAATATCTGGCCGACTTCCCCGGATGCGTGATTGTGGTGAGCCACGACAGGTATTTCATGGACAAGGTGGTTGACCATCTGCTCGTTTTCAAGGGTAACGGAGAGATACAGGACTTCCCCGGCAACTATACCCAATATCGCCAGTGGTTGGCAATGAAAACCAAGAGCGAGGCTGAACAGCAGCAGAAGAAGAACACGACATCACAGGGAAAAACCTCGGGCAGGCGCGACGGCAATGAAGAAAAGCCACGCAAACTGACATACAAGGAACGCCTGGAGATGGAACGTCTGGAAAAGGAAATAGGAAAACTGGAAGAGGAACAGAAAAATATTGAGGATGCCCTATGTAGCGGTACGCTCGACGTTGACTCATTGACAGAGAAATCGAAACGGCTTGCCGCCATCAAGGACGAACTCGACGAGAAATCAATGAGGTGGCTGGAACTTTCGGAAATTTAATGATTAATTAAGAATTTAAAATTAAGAATTAAAAATTAAAAGACAGGAATTAGTAATTATATGACAAGATATCCTTCGGCACTGCTTGACAAGGCAGTGGGCGAGATGGCAAAACTGCCAGGAATAGGACGCAAAACGGCGTTGAGACTGGTGCTCCACTTGCTGAGGCAGGACGAGACACAGACTGACTCTCTCGCCCAGGCGCTGATGGAGGCACGACACGATATAAAAAGATGCCGATGCTGTCATAACATCAGCGACGATGAATTGTGCCCGATATGCAGTAATCCGCAGCGCGACAAGTCGATGATATGTGTGGTGGAGAATGTGCAGGACGTGATGGCTGTGGAGGCCACTCAACAGTTTAATGGACTCTATCATGTGCTTGGCGGAGTGATATCGCCAATGGACGGAATTGGGCCTAACGACCTCGAAATCGACTCGCTCGTGGAAAGAGTGGGCGAGGGTGGAATCAATGAGGTGATACTCGCATTGGCATCCACCATGGAGGGCGACACCACCAATTTCTATATCACGCGACGATTGGCACAGAAGGGCGTCAAGGTGTCGATGATCGCAAGAGGAATATCCGTGGGCGACGAACTTGAATACACCGACGAACTGACACTCGGAAGGAGTATCGTCAACCGCACACCTGTTAACTGAATAATAAAACAATAATGGTTAAAACAATTAGTCTTTTACGCACAGTGCTTATAGCAAACGTGGGTTTGGCGGTGATGGTTGCCGCCTTGTATGAACTCGACATACTGCCTTCGGGCATGTTGGCAGGCAGAGCTCTGGACGAGTTCCTATTCACAATATCAATGGAACTGCTCACGATAGTGCTCATCCCAGTTGCCCTTCGCCTGTTTAAGACGAAGGATGTGGAAAGGCGACTTGACGAGGGCGACGTAAAGGCATTCAGAAAATGGAGCTTGGTGAGGATTCTCATGATAACCGTGCCCCTCGTGCTGAACACCTTATTATATTATAACTTTATGAACACCACCTTTGGGTATATGGCATTGATACAGCTCATTTGTCTGCCCTTTATTTATCCGGCTGCAAGAAAATGAAAATATCGGTAGTCATAGTCAATTACAACGTGAAGTATTATGTAGGGCAATGCATCGACAGTGTCCGCAGGGCATTGTGCGGCATTGATGCTGAGATTGTCGTTGTTGACAATCACTCGCGCGACGGGTCGGTGGAGTATCTTTCAAAAATGGAGGGCGTGAGGATTATCGAGAGCGGACATAATCTGGGTTTCTCCAAGGCCAACAATATTGCCATCAGACAGTCAACAGCCGAATATGTGCTTATGCTTAATCCTGACACCATAGTGGCAGAAGACACTATCAGGACGATAATCGACTTTGCCGACAGTCATCCGAAAGTAGGAGGGATTGGAGTTAAGATGCATAATGACTGGGGAACAATAGCAAGGGAGTCGAGACGAGGATTGCCGTCGCCCATGACTTCGTTCTATAAGATTATTGGTCTGAGCAAGCGTCACCCCGCCCATTCCAAATATGGAAGATATTACATGGGATGGCTGCCATGGGATTCGCCGTCAAGGATAGAGGTTATCAGTGGAGCGTGTTTCCTTGTGCGCCGAAAGGCCCTCGACGAGGTGGGACTGATGGATGAGGACTACTTTATGTATGGCGAGGATATCGACCTTTCCTACCGGTTACTCAAGGGAGGATGGGAAAACTGGTATGTGCCGGCCGACATTATCCACTATAAGGGAGAAAGCACACAAAAGACTTCGTTCAAATATGTGCATGTATTCTACAACGCAATGCTCATCTTCATGCGCAAGCATTACAGTCATTTGTCATGGCTTGTCGTTTGGCCTCTGCAGTTGGCTGTTTATTTCATTGCCATGCTCACGCTCATTGCGACGCTATGCACAAGGATTAGAAAGTCGCTTGGTTTTGCAAGGAGATATGCCAAGGAGTTCCCGCTGTTGTGTCTTGAGGGAAGCGGCGAAATTAAGGAAAAATGTCGTGCCATAGCCTTGAGAAGGGGGCTGAGCGTGATCGACTCTTTAAGCGATGGTGGGCAAAACCTGAAGATAAGAGTATTCGACCCCACGGAAACATCATATGCTGATATCATCAGAAAGATGGAGCAGATTGGCAACGAGCGCATAAGGCTCGGTATATACCACAAAGACAAGGATATCATCATAACACAAATGGAAATATATGGATGAAATAATTCTCAGGGCACTTGAACCCGAAGACCTCGACGTGCTGTATTCTGTAGAGAATGACATTGAACTATGGAGTGTGGGCTATACCACAGTGCCATATTCAAGGTATCTGCTGCATAACTATATCGCTAACTCTACGTGCGACATATATGCCGACAGGCAGATGAGACTAATGGCCGAGACTGCCGACGGAGGTGAAGTGGTGGGCATAGTGGATATAACAGGATACGAACCGCGACATAACCGTGCCGAACTCGGACTGGTGGTGAGAAAGCAATATCGAAATATGGGTTATGGCAATCAGATAGTGGAGAAAATGATAGAATATGCACATGAGGTGATACATCTTCATCAACTATATGTTGTGGTGGATACCGACAATACAGCATCGATAGAATTGTTTAAAAATTGCGGTTTTTTGGTGTCTCATTATCTAAAGGATTGGCTTTTTGACGGGGAAAAATATAGAAATGCGGCGTTTTTAACACTTTTTTTATAATTTCTATCCAAAAGGCTTGGTGTTTTGCGAAAAACTCCGTACCTTTGCACCCGCTTAAATGAAGCAACGACTTTTGGTGCGTTAGTTCAGTTGGTTAGAATACATGCCTGTCACGCATGGGGTCACGGGTTCGAGTCCCGTACGCACCGCCAGTCGAATTTTAGAAAACTGGTGCGTTAGTTCAGTTGGTTAGAATACATGCCTGTCACGCATGGGGTC
>CALZMK010000005.1 GCA_945788545.1 uncultured Prevotella sp. | reverse complement strand
GATGTTGTTCTCATACTTGTGGACACGATAGTTGAATCCGGGAACGTCCATCACCTGGGCAAAGCCCGACTTCAAGGCTGCCTCGGCACGGTCCATGCCCTGAGTGACAGGACGGGTGGGGTCGTATTGATGGCAGAGATCCTGAAGGCGCTTGGATATCTCCACGCCCTCCTTGCTCCACTGCTCGGGAATCTCGTTGCCTATGCTCCACATCACGATGGAGGGATGGTTGCGGTGGTGCTTCACGAGATTGATGATGTCCTTGTCTGCCCATTCCTTGAAGAAGGTGGCATAGCCGTTCTTGCATTTGGGATATATCCACATGTCGAAGCTCTCGGCCATCACCATCATACCGAGTGAGTCGCAGAGCTCCATCTGCATGGTGGAAGGCATGTTGTGGGCGGTACGAATGGCGTCGCAGCCCATATCCTTCATGGTCTTTATCTGACGGATGAGGGCAGCCTTGCTCTCGGCGGCTCCAAGCGGACCGAGATCATGGTGGAGACATACGCCCTTGATCTTGCGTGACACACCATTGAGCTGGAATCCGCCTTCCTTTGACACACTGATGGTGCGGATGCCGAATCGGGTTGTCTCCTGGTCGAGCACCTTGTTGTTGCCCTTCACCACCGAGAGGCGGAGGGTATACAAATAAGGTGACTCGGGCGACCAAAGACTTGGATTTGTGATTGAGATATTGGGGATGTTAATCTCGCCGTTCTTGGGGGCGCAGTTGACAAGGCATACCTTGCTGCCTTTGGAATCAAGGATTTCTGCATTCACGGTGCAGCCCTTGGGGAAGTCGGTCAACTTGGCTGATACGCTGACGGTGGCCTTGGAGGCATCGGCAGAGACAGTGCGGATGATAGTCTCCCATGGTGCAAACTGGCATTTGCCGGTGAGCAACAGGCGCACGGGGCGATATAGTCCGCCTCCGGGATACCATCGGCTGCTCTCCTCCACATTCTTGAGGTCGATGACAATCTCGTTTTCACTGCCGTCGAACTTCAGGTAGTCGGTGGCGTCGATGTTGAAGGCATTATATCCGTAGGCCCAATATCCAGCCTTCTTGCCATTGATAAACACTGTGGGCTGACTCATGGCTCCGTCGATCATGAGGACGGCACGCGAGTAGCCCTTGGGCAACTTCACCTTAGTGCGATAGTGTCCCTCGCCAATCCATGGAAGGGCACCCGAGCGTCCCGACTTCTCGGTTTTCTCGGTCTCGCCGTTTTGCTCGATGGCAACAAACTGTAGGTCCCATTTCTTGTCGAACGGACCGGCAATGGCCCAGTCGTGGGGAATCCTTACGTCGGTCCATTCCACGTTGTCGCGCGAGAACGACCAACCGTCGCTCAGTGTGAGTGTTTGCCGTTGAGCCGATGCACTAAGGGCAGCAGCGAGGGCAAGTGAGGATAGAAATAAATTTTTCATCATACAAGTACTTATTTTTTTAGTTTGTTCATTCTTCTTTTTGCTGTCACGTTGTCGGGACATAGTTGCAAGGCTTTCTCGTAGTTGGCTATTGCCGCATCACGGAATCCCTCCTTCTCACATTCCTTGGCAAGCGAGACGTATTCCACAGAGAGTTTCTTAAGAAAATCCTCTCTCTTGCGCTGTTCCTCCTTCTGTCGCTCGATTTCCGCTTCGAGTTGGGGAATCTGTGAGAGCTTGCGCCTTAGGAGTCGGCGGGCTGCGGGTTTCTCGATGTCATAGCGACTGTGGATAGCCTTGAAAAACCAGTCGAGGCAGCTCTGCATGTCGCGCTCGTCGAAGGCACGCATCGCCTCGGCATATTCCATGTCGGCCTTGCTCTCCTTTATCGCATTGTCGTATATGGTCTGATTGTTATATCTGTTGGCAAACTGCAACACTTCCTGACGCACGATGACATCGCGTCGAGATAGGGGCGACTTCATGCTGATGCCATCGAGAGAGGTGCAGCGGCTGAGGGCTACATAGGTCTGGCCTCCGGCAAAGGCTCCGCCGGTGAAGTCGAGGTTGACCTGACTGAAGGTGAGACCCTGGCTCTTGTGGACGGTGATGGCCCATGCAAGGCGCAGTGGAAACTGGGTGTAGGTGCCCAACTGCGTTTCCTCTATCTTGTTCTCCTGTTCGTTGAAGGTGTATTTCACGTTCTCCCATAATTCGCGTTCCACGGGATAGACACGGCAGTCCTCGGTCTCGACGCATATAACCCCGTCCTCGATACTTATGTCGGTGACACGTCCGAGGGTGCCGTTCACCCAGCGTTTCTCCTTGTCGTTGCGGATGAATATCACTTGTGCGCCCACCTTCACCTCCAGTTCCATGGGGGTGGGGAGGGACGACAAAGGGAACTCGCCCCTAATGGATCCATTGAATGTGATGGAGTCGCCAGCGAGTTCGTCGAGGTGCTTGCTGTTGATATAGTCAACGGTGTCGCGTCGGGTGGCAAGTGTGATGCATAGCGACGAATCGCCGAGATAGAGGTCGGCACCCACGCGACTGTTGAGCATGTTGAGGTCGAGACTGTTAAAGGTGTTGGTGCGAATACGGTCGAGAATGCCAATAAACTCGCTGTCCTTCTGTCTATACACCTTCCTCAGTTCGATGGATACAAGCGGCATCTCGCTCCACACCCTCGCATTGAAGAAATACATGGAGGGATAGAAGGGCTGGAGGAGTTGGCGCTCATCGTCCTTGATGACTGGTTCGAGCTGGAATGTGTCGCCTACAAGCAACAGTTGCTTGCCTCCGAAGGGTTGGCGATGGTTGCGGCAATAGATGCGCAACACCTTATCAATAAAGTCGATGATGTCGGCTCGCACCATACTGATCTCGTCGATGATGATGAGTTCCACCTCGCGTAGGAGTTTGATGCGGTCGCTGCCGTATTTCAGTGTTTCGCGGATATGACGTGCATCGTATCTCTTGTCGGTGGGGAGAAGAGGATGGAATGGCAGATGGAAGAAACTGTGAAGGGTGACACCACCTGCATTGATGGCGGCAATACCCGTGGGAGCCAGTACGACGGTCTTCTTCTTGGTATTGCGTGCCACATGGCGCAGAAAAGTAGATTTACCCGTCCCCGCCTTTCCGGTGAGAAAGAGCGAGTGACGGGTATATTTGATTATCTGGACGGCTTGTTGCCATTCCTTGTTGTCGGTGTCGAGTTTCATTTAGAAATAGACGTCGTCGTATGTGGGCTTTTTCTTCTTCTTGTTTTCTGTTGCCTCCTGCTTCTTTGGTTCAGTAGCTTCGGCGGGAGTCTTTTCAGTGGCAGGGCCATTCTCGTTGTGGAGATTCTCATCCTTGGAGTGGTGTATGATGTTGCCTTCGTCGTCATACATCACCTCCACCTCTTGGGTAGCCAATGAATCGACACCTATAGAGTCGGTGTCCTTGCGTGAGCGGTAGTAGCTTGCACAGTTGTACATCGACGATGAAACACTCTCGTCCTTGGGTTTGCCAAACTTGCCGTGGTAGTCCTTGAAATTGGGGTCGGAGAGTACCGACTCAAGGAAGTAGCCGCAGATGGGCAATGCTGTGCGACTGCCCTGACCCAAGGCTCCCGTGCGGAAGTGGATGCAGCGGTATTCGCCGCCTACCCATGCTCCCACAACCAGTTTGGGACATACGCCCACAAACCATGCGTCGGAGTGGTTGTTGGATGTACCGGTCTTGCCGCCGAATTCGGTGTCGTTGAACTTGCCTACATATCCCCACAGACTCATGCTCGTGCCGCCTGGTTCGCGCATTCCGCCCTGAAGCAGTTGCTGCACGAGATAGGCACTGCGATAGGGGATGGCCTGCTTCTGCTCGGTGGGAGCAACGAATATCTCATTGCCGTCGCGGTCGATGATACGTGTCACCAATACCGGTTCGTGGGCCTTACCGTCGTTAACCACTGTGGAGTAGGCATTTACGAGTTCAAGCAGGTTGACATCGCTCGAACCCAAGGGCAGCGAGGGTGTCTTGTCGAGTTTGCTCTTGATACCCATGGCTTCGGCAGTGGCGGCGATGTTGGCAATGCCACATTCCTGACCGAGTTTCACGGCAATGGAGTTGATACTCTGTGCAAATGCCGCCTTCAGGGGCAGTGAGTCGCCGGTGAAATATCCGTTGGCGTTGGTGGGTGCCCATGTCACTTCCTTCTTCTGCTTGTCGTCCCATACCTTCATGCTGAAATAGGAGTCAACACGCTTGTCGCATGGAGTGAGACCCTGATTCATCGCCTCGGTATAAACAAAGAGTTTGAACGTTGAACCAGGTTGGCGCATGGCGGTGACTTTGTCGTATTTCCACGACTTGAAGTCGATGTCGCCCACCCATGCCTTTACATGTCCGTTCTGAGGCTCCATAGCCACAAATCCGCAGTGCATGAATTTCACCATATATCGGATGGAGTCCATGGTGCTCATCTCCAACTCTACGCTTCCTTTCTCGTAGTCGAACACCTTCACCTTGTGAGGCTTGTTCATCCAATAATCCACAGAGTCGGGATTGTTGGGGTATTTCTCCTTGAGTTGCTTGTAGTAAGGCTGACGCTCGGCTATGCCCTCTATGAAGCCGGCTATCTCCTGATGCTTCTCGTCCTGCCAGGGATTGGTGTTGCCCCAGTGGTTCTTGAAGTTGCGCTGCACCTGCTTCATCTGTTTGATGGCGGCAGCCTCGGCATACTTCTGCATGCGTGTGTCGATGGTGGTGTAAATCTTCAAACCACTTGAATACAGGTCGTAGCCGTTGTCCTTGCACCAGTCCTTAAGATAGTTGGCCACTGCCTCGCGGAAATATGTGGCTTGCCCGTCGTAGTTGCTCTCCACGCTATAATCAAGAGTGATGGGCTTTAGTTTGAGTGTGTCGTAAGAGGGACGAGTGAGATGTCCGTGTTCCACCATATTGTTAAGCACCGTGTTGCGGCGCTTGAGACTGTTCTCGGGATTGATGCGGGGATTATAATAAGTGGTTGCCTTGAGCATTCCGACAAGGATTGCAGCCTGATCGGTGGTGAGATTCTTGGGAGTAGTGCCGAAGTAGGTTTTGCAGGCTGTCTTGATACCAAAGGCATTGCTACCGAAATCCACGGTATTGGCATACATGGTGAGGATGTCGCGCTTGTCGAATATCATCTCCAGTTTCACGGCAGTAATCCATTCCTTGCTCTTCATTATCAGAATCTTAAGACCTGGAATACCGCCAAGAAGACCAGTGGAGTAGTTGGTGCGCACACGGAAGAGGTTCTTAGCCAACTGTTGGGTGATGGTAGATGCACCACGGGCATCATGATGGATGGCAGCATCCTTGATGGCGGCAAACACACCGATAAGGTCAATACCCCTATGATTATAGAATCGCTCGTCCTCGGTATCTACGAGGGCTTTCCAAAATTCCGGGTTGACATCCTCATACTTCACCGGAGTACGGTTTTCGTTGAAGTACTTGCCAATCATCACACCGTCGGCACTGTATATCTCGGAAGCCTGACTGCTTACCGGATTCTTTATCTGACTATAGCCTGGCGACTTGCCAAACAGCCATAGGAAGTTGATGTCAACCGCCACTAAATACAGGATGAAGGCGATGACAAAAGAAATGAATGCAACAAGTGTCTTGGTGTACCATTTCTTTCCCTTGTACAATCCTTTGTACCATACTCCAGCCTTGTGGAGCGATTTACCCATGAGGTGGAGGTAGTATCCTATCTTACCTCTGTTGTCTTCTGAATTCTTGACCATTCTTGTGATATATAAGTCATTATTTCTTTGTTGTCATCTGCATCAAACCATCGTACGGCGGGGTCGCGCTTAAACCATGTGAGCTGCTTGCGGGCGTATCTGCGGGTATTGCCCTTGATACGCTCCACTGCCTCGTCAAACGACCACACACCATCGATATAAGCGAACATTTCCTTGTAGCCCACCGTGTTGAGCGCATTCTCATTGCGCCAGGGCAACAGGCGACGCACCTCGTCCTCAAGTCCCGAAGCAATCATGGCATCGACACGACGGTTGATGCGGTTGTAGAGTACTTCGCGCTCGCGGTTGAGTGCTATCTTGACGATGGCAAAGGGACGTTGCCTGCGCTCGCGTACGCGATAGGACGTGAAGGTGTTGCCCGTCTGATGGCATATCTCTAAGGCATGCACTACACGACGCGTGTTATGGCGATCAACTATTTCATAATAATCGGGGTCGAGCAAGCGCAACTCCTCGCACAGCCGTTCAAGACCCTCGTTCTCAAGGCGCTGCTTCATCCACTCACGCACCTCGTCGGTTATCGTTGGTATGTCGTCAATACCATTGCACACGGCATCGATATACATCATGCTGCCACCGGTCATTAGGGCGATATGGTCGTTGCGACCTTCAAACTCCTTTTCAAGCACATGCAATACATCTTGCTCGAACATTGAGGCATTGTAATAATCGCCCAAATGGAGAGTGCCAACAAAATAATGCCGCACCCTGCGCAATTGTTCCTCTGTTGGGGAGGCTGTGCCTATGTGCATGTCGCCAAATATTTGTCGGGAGTCGGCATTAATGATAGGTATGCCATAACTCTCGGCGATATTTAGGCATAGTTCGGTCTTTCCCACAGCTGTGGGGCCTGTTATGACGATAAGAGTGTTCATCAATCATTACCTGATGACACCACGCTTGGAGTTCTCAAAGAAGGAGCAGATATAATCCACCTCCTTGGATTCGGGATACTTTGCGCGAGCTTCCTCAACGCCTTCCTTGATGACACCCTTGGAATAGATGATGCGATAGGTGTCGTGGATCATGTCGATTGTCTCATTGCTGAATCCGCGACGGCGCAGACCGATGATATTGATACCGCAATAGCGGGTGGGTTCCTTACCGGCAATAACATAGGGGGGAATGTCGAGACTGAAACGGCTTCCGCCTTGAATCATTACATATCCACCTATGTTGCAGAACTGATGGCATAGGACAGTGGCGCTGATGATGGCGTTGTCGTGGACAACTACCTCACCGGCAAACTTTGTCGAGTTGCCGATAATGCAACCGTTGCCAAGTTCGCAGTCGTGGGCAATGTGCATGTTCTCCATGAGGAGATTGTTGTTGCCTACTACTGTTTTGCCTTTGCTGGCTGTGCCACGACTGATGGTGACGTTCTCACGGATACTATTGTTGTCGCCAATCTCGCAGGTGGTCTCTTCGCCACGGAACTTGAGATCCTGAGGTTTGGTACTGATACTTGCCCCGGGGAAGAACTCATTTCCGTTGCCGATTCTCGCACCGGTGTGGATGGTGACACTGTTAAGGAGATTATTATTGTCACCTATTACAGTGTTCTTGTCGATATAGCAGAATGGCCCGATGATGTTGTTGTCGCCAAGTTTTGCCTCGGGATGGACAAAGGCCATAGGACTTATTGTATTCATAACTAATTATAAATTAAGAATTAAGAGTTAAGAATTAAGAGTTATTCTTACTTGTTCTTCACTATCTGTGCAGTGAATGTAGCTTCGGAAACAACGTGGTCGCCAACGAAGACATATCCTTTCATGGATGAAATACCATGACGCACAGGAGCAAGGAGATCGACTTTGAAGAGAAGTGTGTCGCCAGGAACTACCTTTTGACGGAACTTGACATCGTCGATACGCATAAAATATGTTGACCAACGCTCTGGCTCCTCAAGTGTGTTGAGAATAAGAAGACCACCGCACTGTGCCATAGCCTCAATCTGAAGCACTCCTGGCATTACGGGCTCTTGGGGGAAATGTCCCTGGAAGAAAGGCTCATTGCTTGTTACGTTCTTCACTCCCACAATGCTTGTGGCACCGAGTTCAATTACCTTGTCAACAAGCTGCATGGGATAGCGGTGGGGAAGCAGTTCGCGGATACGGTTGACATCCATTATGGGTGTCTCATTCGGATCATAAATCGGAGCCTGTATCTCGTGCTTGCGAATCTCACGGCGCATCTGACGCGCAAACTTATTGTTGATGGTGTGACCGGGGCGGGTGGCTATGATACGACCCTTGATAGGTTTGCCGATAAGAGCCATGTCGCCGATGATGTCAAGCAGTTTGTGGCGGGTGCATTCATTCTCCCATACAAGAGGCTTGTGCTGGATGTATCCGAGATTATTGGCATCGCGGTGCTCTACCTTAATCATATCGGCCAACTGGTCGAGCTGCTCCTGAGATGTCTGTTTCTCGTAGATGACAATTGCATTGTCGAGGTCGCCGCCTTTGATAAGGTTGGCCTTGAGAAGAGGTTCGATGTCGCGCACAAAAACAAATGTGCGAGCCGGTGCAATCTCAGTGGCGAAATTGCCGACATCGTCGAGAGTGGCAAACTGGCTGTTGATGAACTTGGAATTGAAGGAGCACATGGCGGTGAGACTGAACTGCTCATCGGGAAGTATCACTATGGATGAGCCTGTTGCCTCGTCGTTCACCTCAATCTTCTTGCGAATAATGTAGTAGTCCTTCGGGGCGTTCTGCTCGTCGATGCCTATCTCCTTTATCTTCTCGACATATTTGATGGCGCTGCCGTCGAGAATAGGAAACTCTGGACCGTTGACCTGGATGAGACAGTTGTCAATACCAAGGGCGTAAAGAGCAGCCATACCATGTTCTATTGTAGATACTCGCACTTCGCCTTTGCCAAGGACAGTACCACGTTGTGTGTCGATAACATTCTCGGCAATGGCGTCAATAACAGGCATTCCTTCGAGGTCGATACGCTGAATCTTATATCCATGATTCTCGGGGGCAGGATTAAAAGTTACAGTTAGACTGAGTCCTGTATGCAAGCCTTTTCCGCAAAGCGAGAAACTGCCTTTTAATGTGGTTTGTTTCATCATAATTGTCTTACTATATGTTTGTATTATTTTCTAATTCTTTTTGGGTTGCTGAGGATTATTTTTTCTTTAGTTCCTCAATCTGCTTTTTCAAATCGCTAAGTTCCTTGTACATGTCGGGCAAGCGACGGAAGATGGCCTGCGACTTGAAGTATGCCTTGGGCTCCATAGGAGGAGTGCCAATCAATGTCTGGTCGCCCTTGATATTACCGGGAACGCCCGACTGTGCACCAAGGAACACCTTGTCGCCGATGGTGATGTGGCCCGCAAGGCCCACCTGTCCGCCAAACATACACCACGAACCAATCTTGGTGCTGCCTGCAACACCTACCTGAGCAGACATAACCGTGTTTTCTCCTACCTCCACGTTGTGGGCTATCTGGATGAGATTGTCGAGCTTCACACCCTTGCGGATGATTGTACTGCCCATGGTGGAACGGTCGATACAAGTGTTGGCGCCGATTTCAACATCGTCCTCTATTGTGACAATGCCAATCTGAGGTATCTTGTCGTATCCCTCGGCATTGGGGGCAAAACCGAATCCGTCGGCTCCGATGACACTTCCTGCATGGATTGTCACATTATTACCAAGTCGGCAACCTTGGTAGATGGTAACGTTGGGATAGATGATACAGCCTTCACCCAAGGTGACACCGTCGCCGATGACTGCATGGGGATATATCTGGCTTCCTTTGCCAATAGTAGCACCGTCGCCAATGACGGCATAGGCTCCAATATATACCTCCTCGGCAACATTAGCGCTCGCGGAGATGGATGCCGTCTTATCGATGCCTTGCTTTTTAGGCATACTGGCAGCATACAACTGCAACAGTTTGGCTACGCATTCATAGGCATTCTTAACACGAATGAGAGTCGCGCTCACTGGTTTCTCCAATTCCACATCCTCGTTGATGAGAACAATGCTTGACTCTGTGTCATAAATATAATGGAGATATTTGGGATTGGAAAGAAACGAAATCGCTCCTTTCTTGCCTTCTTCAATCTTGGCGAAGGTGTTGACAGAAGCGAGTTCGTCGCCTTCTACTTTTCCACCGATATACTCGGCTATTTGTTTCGCTGTA
Source organism: uncultured Prevotella sp. (assembly GCA_945788545.1). The sequence continues at coordinate 7,147 of CALZMK010000005.1, read as the reverse complement.
AATTCCATATACTGTCAATGTCTTGATATTATTCTGCAAATATATAAATAATATTTGTAACAACAAGACTAAATAGCAAAAAATTGATATTTTTTTTCTCTATTCCTTATTTTATTTAGGAATTATAACATATCTTGGCAAGTTCTAACGCCATTTGCTCTTGAAGCTCCTTGGCTTTTTGGCCTGCCACCTCGGCGTAGTCCTCACCATTGCTGGCATAGATAATGCCGCGGGAACTGTTGACAAGCAAACCGCAGTCCTTGGTCATGCCATAGCGACATACTTCCTCAAGACTGCCGCCTTGAGCGCCAACGCCAGGAACAAGAAGGAAACTCTCGGGGGCTACCTTGCGGATGTCCTCGAACATTTTGCCTTGGGTGGCACCTACCACGTACATCATATTATTGATGTCGCCCCATTGCTGACTCTTGCGTATCACCTTCTCGAAGAGACGCTCGCCTTCGGTGTCGGTGGTGAGTTGGAAGTCGTTGCTGCCCTTGTTGCTGGTGAGGGCAAGGAGAATGACCCATTTGCCGTCGTAGCCAAGGAAGGGAGTGACACTGTCTTCACCCATATATGGAGCCACTGTGAGGGCGTCAACATCATATTCCTCAAAAAAGGTGCGGGCATACATCTTTGATGTGTTGCCAATGTCGCCACGCTTTGCATCTGCTATGATGAAATGGTCGGGATAATATTCGTTGAGATAATTGATTGTCTTCTCAAAGGCAATCATACCCTTGACACCAAAGGCCTCATAGAATGCCAAGTTGGGTTTGTATGCCACGCAATATGGGGCGGTGGCATCTATTATGTTCTTGTTGAAAGTGAATATGGCATCGTTGTCATTCAGAAGATGTTGGGGTATCTTCTTCAGGTCGGTGTCAAGACCGACGCAGAGAAAGCTCTTCTTTGTCTTAATCTGCTCAATCAGTTCTTCTCTGTTCATATCTTTAATATTTTTATTTTTTAATATTTTAATTTTTTAATATCAGAGCTCCGCTCTGACTAAAGCTCCGCTTCCTTCATTCGTTCTGCATTCTCGGCAACAGTGAGGGCATCAATCATGTCCTGGATGTTGCCGGCAAGAAAGCCTTGAAGATCATGGGTAGTATAACCGATGCGGTGGTCGGTGACACGTCCCTGTGGGAAGTTGTATGTGCGAATCTTTGCACTGCGGTCGCCAGTGGAAACGAGAGTCTTGCGACGACTTGCAATGTCGTCGATATACTTTTGGTGCTCACGATCATAAATAAATGTGCGAAGGCGTGAAAGTGCTCGCTCCTTGTTCTTAGGCTGGTCGCGAGTCTCTGTACACTCTATTAGAATTTCTTCTACCTCACCAGTGTTTGGGTTCTTCCAGGGATAGCGCAGACGCACTCCCGACTCCACCTTGTTGACATTCTGACCGCCAGCTCCTGACGAACGGAAGGTGTCCCACTTGATGTCGCCCTCATTGATGTTCACCTCAAACTTGTCGGCTTCGGGAAGTACGGCTACCGTAGCGGCACTGGTGTGCATGCGGCCTTGGGTCTCGGTGGCGGGCACACGCTGAACACGATGTACGCCCGATTCATACTTCAAGATACCATAAACACCATCACCACTGACGGCAAAGTCAATTTCCTTGTACCCGCCCACAGCACCTTCGCTCACACTCGTCACTGAGACATTCCATCCCTTGGAGTCGCAGTATTTCTTGTACATCGCAAAAAGGTCGCCGGCAAACAGGGCAGCCTCGTCGCCACCGGCTCCGGCGCGGATTTCCATCTGAACATTCTTTCCGTCTTCGGGATCCTTGGGAACAAGGGCTATCTTTATCTCCTCCTCAATCTTGGGTTGAAGAGCCTCATTGTCAGCCAATTCCTCGCGAGCCATTTCCTTCATCTCTGGGTCGCTCTCGTTGGCAAGGATGTCCTTGGCCTCCTTGATGGAGTTGATACATGCGATATATCTCTTGCGAGCGTCCATGATGTCACTCAAATCCTTGTATTCGCGTGTAAGTTTGACAAAGCGGTCTTGGTCGGCTATCACCGAGGGGTCGGTAATCAAGGTTGACACTTCCTCGAATCGGCTTACCAATCCTTCAAGCTTCTGTAATATACTGTTGTTCTCAATCATTTATTCAAAAAGAACTTTAATATTTTAATTCTTTAATATTTTAATTACTACGATATTAATCGTAGTCAAACGTTCCGTACTCCGACTTGATGGTGAGGCTCTTCTTGCCTTCCTCAATTCGTCCAATTATCTCTGCGTCGATATTAAATGAACGTGATATGTCGATCACCTTTTGGGCATTCTCTGGGGAGAGATAGATCTCCATGCGATGTCCCATGTTGAACACCTTGTACATCTCCTTCCAGTCGGTGCCGCTCTCATCGTGAATTGCTCGGAAAAGCGGTGGGATGGGGAACAAGTTGTCCTTGATGACACGGCAGTTGTCGCCAACAAAGTGAAGAACCTTTGTCTGAGCTCCACCTGTGCAGTGTACCATTCCATGGATGTCGCTGCGCATCTCGTCGAGTATCTTCTTGATGACAGGAGCATAAGTGCGAGTGGGGGAGAGGACAAGTTGGCCTGCATTGACGGGAGCACCATCAACCGGTTGGTCGAGTCGGTAGGAACCGCTATATACCAATTCGTCGGGCACGGCATGATCATAGGTCTCGGGATATTTCTCGGCAAGATATTTCGAGAAAACATCGTGACGGGCTGAAGTCAATCCGTTACTGCCCATGCCGCCGTTGTATCTTGTCTCGTATGTAGCCTGTCCGCATGAAGAAAGACCTACGATTACATCACCGGGACGGATGTTGGCATTGTCGATGACATCACTGCGCTTCATACGGCATGTGACTGTGGAATCAACAATTATTGTCCTGACAAGGTCGCCGACATCTGCTGTCTCGCCACCAGTGGCATATATTCCTACTCCCATGTCGCGCATTTGCTGTAACAGTTCGTCTGTACCGTTGATAATGGCAGATATTACCTCGCCGGGAACAAGCATTTTGTTGCGACCAATGGTGCTTGAGACGAGAATGTTGTCAACAGCTCCCACGCAAAGCAAGTCGTCGGTATTCATTATCAATGCGTCCTGAGCAATGCCTTTCCATACACTCAGATCGCCAGTTTCCTTCCAATAAGCATAGGCTAACGAAGATTTTGTTCCAGCACCATCGGCATGCATGATATTACAAAAATCAGGATCGCCACCCAATATATCGGGGATTATCTTGCAGAATGCCTGTGGGAATATTCCTTTGTCAATGTTCTTTATTGCATTGTGAACATCTTCTTTGGCGGCACTTACACCGCGCATCATATAACGGTTGGAGTTCATAATATTTTCTTTTTCTTATATAAATTAGTTATTATTCCAAAAATCCCAACTTGCAAAGGCTTGTAATAGCAGCATCTCAAGTCCATTGCAAGTGCTTGCACCTTGTTCTTTGCCCTTCTTAAGGAAGAGAGTCTCATCGGGGTTGTAGATAAGATCATAGAGAAGATTGCGACTATCCATAGCCTCGTAGGGTAGTTGAGGACATTCCTCGACATGGGGATACATGCCACAAGGAGTGCAATTGACGATGACATTGTATTCCTTGACAACTTCGGGAGTGACATCGGAATATTGGATTGTGCCTGGACGCTCATAGCGACTGACAAACACGGTTTCGAGTCCTAAACTCTTCAGACCGAAGTCGATTGCCTTTGAAGCTCCCCCGGTGCCAAGGATAAGGGCTTTCTTGTGATAGCTCTCCAATTGGGGATGGATACTTTGAGTGAAACCGATGACATCAGAGTTATAGCCCTTAAGTGTGGTTTCACTTCCATGGTGTTCTACCTTGATGACATTGACAGCTCCAATAGCTCTTGCCTCAGGACTGATGTTGTCAAGGAAAGAGATGACCTTCTCCTTGTAGGGAATGGTCACGTTGAGACCTCGCAGCTCGGGATTAGAGTCAATAATCTCAAGCAACGAATCAATGGTGGCAATCTCATAGTTTTCATACACGGCATCCATGTTTTCATCACTGAACTTCTGGTTGAAGTAGCTCTTTGAGAATGAATGACCTAAAGGATAGCCTATCAAACCGTATTTTTCCATAGCCTATATATATAATAATGTGTAACTATTTTGTAGCAATATAGAGTGTACATATTCCGAAGGTGAGTCGTTGGAAAGATGCATCCGAAAAACCAGCCTTGACAAGGATGTCCATCATGCGCTCGCCTTGGGGGAATGCCTCGATGGTGGCAGTGAGATAACCATAGGCACTCGTGTCCTTGGAAATCATGCGTCCTACAAGCGGAAGAACTGTATGGGAATACACCTTGAACAGTTGCTTCATCGGAAACCTAACGGGTTCCGTGAGTTCAACGATGCATAGATGTCCACCCTTTTTCAGAACACGGCACATTTCACGGAGTCCCCTGTCAAGATCAGGAAAGTTGCGGATGCCAAATGCCGCTGTAACGGCATCGAAGGTATTGTCGGCAAACGTCAGTTGCATACAATCTTCCTTGGCAAATGAAATTACGGAGTCGAGAGACAATTGTTTGACTTTCTTTCTGCCTACTTCCATCATGCCTTCGGATATGTCGCAACCCACAAGACTTGTGGGGCGCAACATTTGGGCTGCAAGAATAGCGAAGTCACCAGTGCCGGTGGCTACGTCAAGTATCTTGCGCGGATTGTATGGAGATATTGCCTTTATGGCCTTTCGTCTCCATCCCTTGTCGATGTTCCATGACAATTGGTGGTTGAGCCTGTCGTAGGTGGGGGCAATGGTATCAAACATCTTTTCCACTTGCTCGGCCTTGTCGCCATTATTGTCGTAGGGTTTTATTTTTTCCTGGTCGTACATAATATTGCGTGCAAAATTACAACATTTTTTTCTAATAGACGAATAATATTCGAGAAAAATTACAATAATCCCTTTGTACTGGGTAATTCGTAGTGGTAAATGTCTCTTTTTACCGCCATTTTCAGACTGCGTGCAAGAGCTTTGAAGATGCCTTCTATCTTGTGGTGCTCGTTGGAGCCTTCGGCCTTGATGTTGAGGTTCATGCGTGCAGCATCGCTGAGACTCTTGAAGAAATGCAGGAACATCTCTGTGGGCATTTCTCCAATTTTCTCTCTATGGAACTCGGCATCCCATACAAGCCACGGACGACCTCCAAAGTCGAGTGCTACTTGGCAAAGACAGTCGTCCATAGGCAGAGAGTAGCCGTATCTTTCAATTCCTCTCTTGTCGCCAAGTGCCTTCAGGATACACTCGCCAAGTGCAAGGGCGGTGTCCTCGATGGTGTGATGCTCGTCAACATGCAGATCACCATTGGTATGCACCATGAGGTCAATCATTCCATGCTTGCCTATTTGCTCAAGCATATGGTCGAAGAAACCAAGTCCGGTAGAGATGTCACACTTTCCTGTTCCGTCGAGGTTGATGCTCACATGAATGTCAGTTTCCTTGGTAGTTCTCTTTACTTCGGCAATTCGCTCGCCTGCAAAAAGAAACTCGGCAATCTTGTCCCATGTCATGCCTTCCTTGCCTAATATCAGCGACTTACATCCGATGTTCTCGGCAAACTGTCTGTCGGTGTCACGGTCGCCGATGACAAAACTTCCAGCTATGTCATATTCGGGGTTGTTGATATACTTCTCTACAAGTCCCGTATTGGGCTTGCGAGTGGGGGCGTTGTCCTCGGGAAAATGAGGGTCGATGAGAATGTCGTCGAATGTTATACCCTCACCCTCCAATGTCTGGAGAATGAAATTATGGACAGGCCAAAACGTATCCTCGGGGAAGGATTCTGTCCCGAGACCGTCTTGGTTGGACACCATCACAAACTCAAAGTCAAGCTTTGAACGAATAAAACTAAGGTTGCGGAATACGCCCCTCTTAAACTTTAATTTCTCGAAAGCATCAATCTGCTCGTCAGCCGGTTCCTCAATGAGAGTTCCGTCACGGTCAATAAATAATATCTTTCTCATTTGATTCATAAGTTACATAATAAACATATAGCATAGATAGTCGAATATATCCATGGATAATTCCTGCAATTAACATCACTATTACCGTCATCGGAATGGAATAGGATGGCATACCAATGGGGTCATCGTAAAGTACTCCCATGTTTGCCTGGATATTGGCAAGGCAAAGAACATTAGCGGGCAGTAGAATGATATCTGATAGTACGCCTGAAACGATGAACGTGATAAGTGTCACAACAAACCATTTACCCCAATGCTTGAATCCTCTTTTGTAGGTAGGCCAAAGGTTTTTCCAATACTTGCGCTTTGGATTGAAGAGATAGCTGAAAAGGCTTTGCATCAGGGGCAAGGCAAGTAGTGCTCCAATGCCGAAGGTAAGTATTGTCAATGGCAATGCCAAGAGCAATGTAGAGAGAAATGCCTTGGTTGTTCGCCATTTGCCAACGTTTAGGCCTTTGGCATAAAGAATGAGTTCGGCTATCGCTCCGACTATGATTGCAGCTAAAGTTATGGCAAAAATCATGATGTAGTCGGAAAATACAGTGGTTAGAGACTGCGGATTGACTAAAACACTGAGGTTGAGCCTTGGATAATAAATCACTAATATAGTTGCTAAGGTGCTGAAACACAGACCATAAGCAAGCGCGGCAATCCACGAGCGTCTAACGATGCTGCGGAATTCCGACATGTAAAAATGATAACCGGTACGTATGCACGAACGGCTACTTCTGCTCTTTGACAGAGCCTCTGAATTGCTTTTTTCCATCGTTTAATCCTTAATTATTTCTAACAATGTGCAAAGATAAGAATTTTTTTTGTAACTTTGCATCATAATTTACACAAATTATGAAAATATTGAAGTGGGGCTTCATCGGATGCGGTGAAGTGACAGAGAAAAAAAGTGGTCCGGCATTCAGTGAAGTACCGGGTTCGAGCGTTGAGGCAGTTATGAGTCGCAGCGAAGAAAAGGCGCGTAGTTATGCCGAAAGGCACGGTATAAAAAAGTGGTACACCGATGCACAGGAACTCATTGACGATCCTGATGTCAATGCTATATATATAGCAACTCCACCATCGAGCCATGCCACGTTTGCCATTATGGCGATGAAAGCTGGTAAGCCGGTATATGTAGAGAAACCATTG
>CALZMK010000004.1 GCA_945788545.1 uncultured Prevotella sp. | reverse complement strand
TGCTGGCCGTGTTAGTAGAAGCAGAAGAGGTATAGAAGAGCTGGGCAAAGTGGAGGTTCTCCGTCGGGTTGAGCGTTGCCGTCTGAGTGAAGAAGGCTTCTCCGGGCGAGAGTGTGTTATCAGCAGAATATGCCCACGATTGCTTCGTCACATAGCTTCCGTTGGGGTCCATAGTGTATATGACATGCGGCACATTCATGGCATATGAGCCATCTTCCATCGGTTGGGATATTGGATATGCGCTAATGAGATATGGCATGCCCTTGAGGTTCCATCCCATATTATATTCAGAAGTGAAGTCAGCACCTCCTTTGGTTGATGTGCGGTCGTCATATTGAGTGAGGGTGACATAATTATCCTTGTCGGCAGACTCGCGATAAGGATAGTCAGCGGCTTTCGCACCGTATGCGGTGAAACGAAGAGTTTGCTTTGTAGCTGTAGAGCCTCGGTCGATGAGCATACCCTCGTTGGCTGTGCGGGTGTCTGTGGTGAGCAGTTTCCAGCATGTAGAATTGCTCTCGGCAAAGCTGTACTTATAGTTGCTTCGTGCCTTACCGTCATACTCATATCGAGAGAATAGGGCAACGGCTGTCTCTGTAACATTATTGTTGGAATCGTAGGTGGTGGTGGTGACAAAGGGCATTACGGCAGATGCTGCGGATGAGACATCCGCATACCCTGTCTTGTAGTTCATGTCAAATGGCAGTGAGACGAGGGAGTATTGTCCCTCAATTGTTCGCTCGGCTGCCACATATCGGAGGTCGATAGTATTGCCCTGACCGTAGAGCGAACCGCCCTCCAATGCAAGGACGTAGCCAGGGCGCAGAGGATTGGCATCGGTAAAGTATGGTGATTTGTCGCTCTTTACATCACAAATCAGATTGCCACCTTTTTGGAGATACACCACTGAGCCTTCATGCGGATAATTCTGCCCGTTGTAGTTATCAGGGTCAGCATCGGCATAGAGGACATTTGGAGTTACATTGCCAGACTTAGTATCCATTGCACGCGTTGACCATGTCTCGAAGCATCCATTATCCACCTTGAAGCCAAGGAAGCGAGGATTGCCGAGAAGGTCGCGGTCTGAGGTATAGTCAACATACTGCTTGAGGTTTTCTGACACATGGCTCTTGCCATCGTATTTATCAGCGGCATTTTTAGATGTGCCATTCTCGCCTCCCTCAATATTAGTAGTTCTCTCATGCAACTGATACCAGAGGTTGCGGTTGCTTACATCCTCCGCAGGTATCTCTCCATGATAAGCCGTAGAAAAATGACGGAAATACGGAGCGAAAGGCATGGCTGCGTCTGTCTCCTTATACATTATATTATTAATGGCATTTGAGGCGGGGGAGGCTTGAGACAAGTCACCTCCTACTACGGTGCAGTTGAGCATATAGCCTTTAGAGTCGAGGGAAACGAGGGATGAGGCTGAAGGCATCGTGTTGTCACGTATAAGCGTGTTGTAGAGCAGTCCCGACCGGAGGTTGACGAGATGCTGACCTGTATCAGTGATGTTATTGTTGGCAATGATGGAGTTGCGCAGAGCCACATTGCCTTGCTGTATATCCACCACGGGCGATGTAGCGACATTGGCAGAGTTGTTATCTCCGCTGCCTATCTCAAGTCCGTCGAAAAGACAGTAGGTTAAAGGCTCCACCGATTTTACACCATTCACGATAGTATGCTTGGAATAAGAAGAAGCCATACCGTCGCGGTCGGAATCCATTGCCTTGATATATTCCTCAATATCGGTATCAGAATAAGACTCTGCTCCCGTCTCGGAGTCCGTGGTCTTAGCCACTCCTTGGTCAATCTTAGTGGTGGAAGGCAGACTGCCATAGAGTGTGACATGGTCGCGCATGGATATCGTCTCTCCCGTGGAAGATGTCATACCCTTTACGAAGACATACGACTTCTCGTTTCTGTTGACATTTGAATACACCGCAGCTGCGTCGATGGCAGTCTGGAGGTTGCCCTTGGTATATGCCTTTTCCCATGAGAATCCGTTGTAGTCAGTGCTTGATGACTCACGCGAGGGATTGACATAGAGCACACGGCTCAGCGTGGCGATACACTCGTAAGCTCCACGCTCCATACCTGCCGAACCGTAATATCGCATGTTGTTGGCAAGGTCGAAGTCCTGCTTAACCAAGTCCACATAATATGGGTCATTCACGTCATTCGCATCCTTAACCGTATTTGTCGTCGTATCTGTCGGCGTATAAGGATACTTGCCCGTGATGTCCTTCACGAGTTCCACATATTTCTTAGGCGAAGCCTTACCGATAATCTTTGCGCTCGGGTTGACGCGGAAGTCACGCAATGCCTTAGCCCAACTGCCAGAAGCCGTTGTTGCCGGGTTGAAGAAGTTCGGGCCTTCAAGTACGTTGTTGTTGTCTTCCGACAGACAGTCGTTATACTTACGGTTTGCCCTTAGTTCTTCTGAGTCGGAGTCAACCTTCGGCAACGATGTCACTGCGTTATATGTAAAACAATCCGCAAAGGATGAATAATCAGTATATTCATTGATGATAGTCTCTGTACCATTCTTGTCAATGAACAACACCTCACCATTATTCGAATCCTTATATCCATTATTGCACCAAACGGCAGAATTGTGCATCTCTGATGTATAATCCTTAGTCTCACTGTTTACTGTATGTGTGAGTCCACTATTCTTCAATTTAATGTTACCGCTATTAAGTGCGAATGTACAGTTGAGCACCTTGGTGTCGTAGGCAATAAGCGGGTCGCCGAGGTTACTGTGGAATACGGAGTTATAGATGAGAGCCTCTCCTCCACCCTTTCCTATGGTGACGGCCGGGGATATGTTGGTCTCCCCCTCCTTGCCGTTTATGCGGAAGTCACACTGGTTCATAGTGAGCTTGTATATCTCAGTGCCGACTTCTCCAATCTTATACATCTTGTTGTCTCCTTCCAAAGTCACCTCGCTCACCTTAGGAGCATCGGCAAAGACAGGATTCCCAGAATCATTAACCTTGTACTGTGCCTTGTAATACACTCCCGCGCCACCATTGGTGATGCCTTGGTCTTTGTCGGTCTCCTCATGCACCATAGAGCGGACATTGCAGAATGTCAGTCCTTTTAGGAATACAGGCACGACATAGTTGAGGGTGTCAGTTGTTACTTTTTTTGACGTTCCGATCGAAGAACCCACAGATTTTCTTTGCCTTATATCCCCAATCACGAATACGTGTCCGAGTAGAGTCGGATCCACACCCGAACGCTCAGATGCGAACATATACGCTGGATATTGGTGTATGTCATAAAGACCTTCCACCGAACTGCTGTATCCTGCCTTGATGGTAAGCGAGTTTACACCCTCTGAGTTAACACCATCCCAATCGGGCGGCACTACACCCGTGTTAATATCCGTGGTGATGGTGAAGCCGAGGTGGTTGTTGATGGTATATACCGGCTGGTATTGTCCTTCAAGCATACGAATCTCCTTGTCGTGTCCGTTGCGTGATGCAAGCAGCGTCTCTATAGCTCGCTGCACGTCGCTCGTCGCCGTCTCCCATGTCCGACCGTCAGCCACCGAGGCACTGGTTCTCTCCTGTTGCGTCACCCACAGCACATCTACATGTCCGTTCTCCACCGACGGGTCGAGCTTCACGTGCTGGTATTCATACACACCGAGGTCGATGTAAGTCTGGTGGTGAGTAGGGTTGGGGTCGGTGGAAATACGCAGCATCGCCTTGCCCGTACCATCGGCGTATGTCATATACTCGTCGTTGCCGATAGGCACCGCCGTCTCCTCTGTATTCACATTGTCATAGTCGTAAGCCGTGCGGCGATAGATACCGGCACCCTTTGCCTGATTCTCCCCATCAACCATTTCATACACAAACGTCGGGTCGTCCCCAGACAAGTCTTGCTGAAGGAATGTCCATCCGTTATCCACGAGGTTGTTGATACGTCCTATCATCCAGTCGGCTGAGGTGTAATAACCGGCTTTTCCCGCCTTCGACGACGGGTTGATGAAGTTAGGTCCGTTGATGGCATCATTCTCTGAGTCGATGATGATGTTGCAGGTCACGGGGTTGAGACCGCTGACAGCGTCGGGGTTATAACTCATTGAATCTATGTTTGTTGTATTGTCAGAGTCGAGATAGTAGTATTTTTCCGCCCACAACTGAGGTATGTATGTTCCAAAGCCTGTATATTTCTGTAGTCGGTAGTCTATCTTGTTTGTTGAGTTCACTGGAGCATTGCCCTTGCCTTGTTCGTAAGCGCAGAACCATAGCATCTCAGCGTTCTTTGAAGAGTTTGCATTATCCAAACTAAAGTTGGCAACCTTGTTCAATCCGCTGTCCCAAGCCGTCACCTCATTGCCCCAAAATATGGTATTGACAATCTTATGTGGATTGTTGGTTTTCAATGTTTGTTCGCCATCAGATTTCTTGCCTCCTTTATTTGGCTTATAGCAATAGATAGCGGGATAGGCATAGGCGAGATTCTTCACGATGTCGCAGTTGATGACATGTAGTGAACCATTGTCGCCTACAATAATGGCACCACCTGTACCGACATCAGCTGAAGCACCATCGTCGGGGAAATTTGTATCAGCCTGGTTGTTGGCAAATAGCGAGTTGACAATAATGGTATTGTAACTGGCATTTACAGCACCTCCGCTACCACTATAGAATTTATTTTCCTCATCCACCTTCTCCCTTTTGGCTTCCGCATAGTTCTGCACGAAGTTGCAGGCAAACACCTTCAGCTCACTATCGGTGAAGATAGCACCGCCAAGGTTGCCTCCGTTATTGCGGAAGTTGCAGTTGCGCACCTCAAGGGGGATGCTGCGGTAGCCTACGGGACGGTCTATGCCAGGATATGTTTTGAAATAGTCTCCTGAATTGGTAGTAGGATTAGTAATCCAGTTGCCTTCGACGCAAATAGCTCCACCTTTATAATATGTGGATACGCTGTTCACTGCATCCTTGTCATATCCCATCGCCATACCGTCCTCAATCTCCACGCCGTCGATGATGATAGGCACACCACGAGTCATTGGCACTGTGCCGTTTCCGGCATTGGTTATTGAGTCATTGTATGTAATCGTCGCCTTAGGCAGTCCTCCTACATGTTTTTCGTCGGCAATACAAGCGATGACGTGATAGACGTTTTCCGAAGTGTTCGAGTTCACCACCTGTCCTGAGAGTATGGTCTGCACAGCCATCTCCCACGGTTCGGCAATGTTGTTGTGGTTGATGTCGGAGAGTTTGCGGTCTTTGATGATGTTCTTTATCTCGGGATGGGAGATAACGACAGATCCTTTGCCTGTGACGGTGAAGGTGGTTTTGTCAACAGTTTTGTCTGTCAAGTCACCCACAGTAACGAGGTTACCATAATACGTAGTGTCTCCACCTTCGGCGCTTGTCTGCTTCACCTCCACACCGCCAACAATGGTCACACCCTCGGGTACGAGATAAGTACGTCCGCGGCTGTTGACATATTCTCCCTTGATGTTTCGCATAGGATAATATGTACCGCCGCTAAGGATAATCTGGAACTTTGTGTCCTTAAATTTATAGTCGTCTCCATCTTTCAGCTTACGTGCGTCCCTCACGTATTCCAGTGCGTCGTCGAGATAGCGCATTGGATAGGCAAACGATGAGCCTTCCTGCTTATAGTAGTCACTTTGAGTCTGGTTCTGCATCACCTCGACGGATGTAGTAGCCACGTCCTCCTCGTTTTTCACCACAAAAATGCGGGTCATGAGGAGGTTGTCGGCTGTAGGCACGGGCAGCACCAGTTCGCCGATGGCTCTCGCTCCGATGTCAATGAAGTCGTTGCCCTCGAATGTGCGGTTCACCTTCGCCATGTCATCGGCGGTAAGGGCATCACTCGCGACAAGGGCTTTATAGTCCTTGTACTCCATGCCGCCACGCGCCAGCAGACTGTATTTCTTTATCTTATAGAATTCAAAGGCATTGTGCATACGCTTCACCGTATTGCTCTCAGCATCGGTATAGTCATGGTTATACGACTCAGTGGCGAAGCGCACACCCTTTTCCACGTCGGTGTTCACGGCGATGTTGTTGATGCCCGGCTCACGAGTAGTCTCCGTGGCGCAGAAGGATATAGGATAGTCGTCGGTGGTGAGTGTGGTGTTTCCTGCATCCGAGGGTGTCGTCATACCGTTGACGTTCGACTGCTCGCTACCCGTGTTCTTCCAGAACAGCACACTGTTTGCCCTGACGTTCGGCGTGCCGTCGGTAGTGAACGAGATACCGCCTCCCGCTCCGCTCGCAGTATTATATATAATGTCGGAGGTGTAGATGCGTGCGTGTTTGACTGCGGCTTTGGAATTCTCCGAAGAAGTCGAATCCGGCTCTTCCACATAAAGTCCGCCGCCGTCGCCCTTGGTCACCTCGTTATACTGCACAATGCTGCCGCTCACCAATGCGCCCTCTTCGAGATACAGTCCGCCACCTGCATCCGTAGCCTTGTTGTTCTGCACGATGCAGTTGCGAATATGTGCATAATTCGTCACGATGGCGGCACCGCCCACACGCGTGTCGGTTCTTTGCCCCGTAGATTGTTTCTCGCCGTCGGCATTACCGTCTTCTATGAATAGTCCGTCGAGCACGGCGCGGGCTGATATGTTTTTAAGAGCATCTTGTGTCTTGAGTGTTCCCTCTTCGGTATATGTATCATTGGTAAACGTCACCACATTATATACGTTTACATCCTGGTCATCAGCCTGATATACACCGCTGAGGGTAGTGCGGTTCTTAAGTATGTCACGGTTGTCGGTATAGTTGCCCTTAGAGTCCTTGGTATAGAATCCGTTGTCGTCAGAACTGTTGAAGGCATCGCTATATCCTCCCCACACTTCTACTCCATGGGGCACGATGATAGTAAAGTCGCGGGTGTTCACCTCCTGTCCCGAAGCCGTCTCCTTGTTTGAGCGGCGGGGGCGATAGACGAAGCCAGAATATTCTCCATTAGCAATAGGAGCATCTCCAGCTAATTTCACAATCACCTTCCTCGTTGTTGATGGATTATCCTGCAAATATCTTCCCGCAGCATCCAACACCTTCTGCAACTTAGTCCAGCAAGCCGCATTATCGGGATTGGCAGCCGAGCCTGTGCCTCTTCCGTTTTGAGTGACATAGTATACCGCCTTGTCTGTGCTTGTCGTCTCATCCGGCGTGATACTATAAGCGCCGTTGAACTCGTAGGCTCCGATATCCACGGTACAGTCTTGGATGCGGTCGGTGAAGTCAGCATCAGTCTTAGGCAGGTCAATAGTTTCATTATTTGAGTTCACAGGATTGTTCCAACCTCCATTGACACATGAAGATGAACCTAATAATCTCAGATTAATAGAGCCATCCGTGGCGTATGAATTACCTGCACTAAATGGATTTGGCAGATCTGTGTTCACTCCATAGTAATTATTTAGAGAAGGACCTGTTATATATTTTTTTACTTCATCAGATAAACCTGACGCAGTCTGTATATAACAATTATGAAAATCTTTCAAAGTGTTCGGCGCAGAAGAACCTATGGCAACACCTTGATTGCCATAGAAAAGGCAATTATACATTTCAAGGTTATTACCTCCTCCACTATTGCTCCACTGATACATTCCATCAGTATAGTTATGGGCAACTGTATTATTATAGAAAATTGCATTTTCCAAGAAAATACCACCTCCGTGACCATTGGCCCAATTATTGACAAAAGCAGAGTTATATGAGGTACCTACAATCATATACATACCGCCACCATAAGTGTCAGCTTCATTATTTGCTCCGTTTGCATTGTTATGAATGACATAAGTATTTATCACATAGGAATTGCTTCCATCACAATATATGCCGCCGCCTCTTGAACGTGACCCCCTATTCCAACAATTCTGAACGATGAAATTTTGAATCGTAACACCTCTAAATATCCTGATACCCGCTCCTCCATCACGATTCGCTGCAATATCCTTAATTAAACCATTTTGCACTGTAAACCCATCCCACATTGCACCTTCATATTCTACGTAGTCAGGATATGTAGTCGGGGTAGTGTATCTATAAGTATTTGAATCTCCATCTTTGTCTCCTCCTAAGTCTCCTCCTGCAGGACAACGTGTAGGAAGACATACGTCGGGCTGATAAAGAACCGTTTTCCTAAACTGGGAAAGTCCTGCAAAAGAGATTGGATTCAATTGTCCGTTTGAATTCCAAAGATATTGTGAAGATACTTGAAGAATAGTTTCATATTTAGTGCGGTCAAGCGACAAATATTTGTCTGCCGGCTTAAATGACTGTGAAAGCAGAGGAATACGTTCTGTTTCGCCTGGATTTCCGTTATTGGGGAAACCGCCACTTACCACTACCTTGTCCCTTATAACAAAACCCTTAATATCCGTATATTTACCACCAGCAACCCAAACTTGGATTCGCTCGTCTTTCGATAACAAAGCATTTGCCTTAGCTGCTTTTTCTACTGCATATTGTAAACCACTGACATACCGCTCATACCTATTGTTCTTTATCTTGGATTTTGTTCCATTCTTGGTATTATCTTTTGAAGACCAAAATGTCTTTGACTGCTCAGACTCCTCTCCGTATGGAATAGTTGTTGACATGAATCCTCCATTATACTTGGAGTTTGATGTAAAAATCTCCGTGCCATCTTCCTTGACAATAGCTACATTAGCCTCTTTTGTAACATCATACACAGTATTACCTGCTATGGCATTGCTCCAAGAAGAACCGTCTTTCTTTCCGGCACCATTCTCAGTGACATAAATCACCTTGCCAAACTCTGGCAATGATGTGTTCTCAATGGCACCTATATCAGAAAGACCACCATAATTTCTCTTTGTTACAGTAGTGAAGTCAACTCCGAAATCGGGATTACTCTCATTGGCAGCATTCACCATAGGGTTCATGTTCATCGGCATCCAGTTCGGGTCGCCTCCGTACATCGTCACGTCGCCGTCCTTGTTCACACCTATGTTGCTCGTCGGGTTGATGAACTTGGGATAGGTGTCGGTGTTGGAGGAGTGATAGGAGAACTTGGCGGTGGCGACATCGCTAAAAGAAGTTACTCCCAGGTCCATCATATTGTTGGCTTTGGTTGCTCCTTCTGCCAATGTTATACTTCCGTTTGATGCAGTATAGAAGGTGACCACCTTGGAGTCGGGAGTAGTCTCCGTTGCCGTCAAGTCCGTAATCTTGGGATTGTTTCCTGAGGCGTATGAGCCATAAGCGATATTGGCATGCAGGGCGGTGTTCTTCACCTTGATATTGGCAGAGTCTGTAGCCATCACGCCATATCCCACGTTGCCACGAATGAGGCAGTGATTGAGAGTGAGCGTGGCGTTGCGGCCCGTAGCCTCAACGGTGGCAGCCTGCTGACGGGTGACGGCATTGTTATGGAAGATACAGTTCTCCACATCCACCTGCATCACGGCTCCTGGAGTGTTGCGCAGGAAAAGGGCAGAGCCTTGCGAGGCGGTGCAGTTGGCTACTATACAGTTGCGTATCTTAATGTCTTTCATCGGCTGGTCGGCATTACTGTTGATGACGGCGATGCCCGCTCCTCCCTCCAAAGCGAGGGTGTCCAGCACACTGCTCGCCTGTGCATTGGCAAAGTAGAGCTGGAAGCCATCCACTATGACATCCGTCGCACCATGGCGCACGGTGATAATATGACATCCGTTCTCGGCATAGCCGCTATCAGTGATGTTGGCAGTGATGCGCGTGGGATAAGCCTTGGGATTTCGCTCGGAGATGTCAGTATTAGTGAGCGACGAGGCGAAACCGCCATACAGTCGCACATGGCTCGGCAGGTCTATGAAAGACGAGCGGATATGGGAGAGATAAGTGTTGCCCACAGTGGTGGATGTGCCCTCCTTGACAAGCATCTGCACGAGGCTGTCTGCCGTTAGATTAAGCGTTTTTACATAATCCAAGGCATCGTTGATATTGCTGAAAGCGTTCTCCCAAGAGCTTCCCAACGTCGCATCATTAGCAAGCGACACTACGGCATCGGTGGTGGGGTCGATAAATATTGTTTTTATCTGAGTGGTATTGTCCTCAATACTTTTCACTGAGGCACATGCACCATTAAAGCTATTTGCCACGAAGGCTCCGAGCACGCAACGGGGGGCAAACTGATTGCCTATGATATCCTCAGTGATATGGGCGGCAACGATGTCATCGCCATCGGTGTCATAATTACCGGAAGTGGGATAGTCGTTGAGCTGCATACCCTGATGACGCAGATATGACGAGGCGCGGGGATTCCATCGTCTTTGGGCAGTGGAATTACCCAGCACTCCCGTTGTATCGGGGACAATGGTGAAGTCAGGGTAATATCCCGGAGTCGAGGTGTTGCTGTTTTCCTCATTCAAGGAATAGACACCATTGGTGCGCTTCACCGTACCACTCCAATCGACATAATTGTATTTAGACAGAGCCACGAAGTCGAGCTTCACCTTTGGTGTAGAGGCATGCTCACGGTATGTGGCATACTGCACATTGTTGTTGGCAGCCACCTCATTGCCCCAAATCACTGAGTTGGTCACCATGCCGCCTCCATCCACATAGAGTCCGCCACTGCGTCCGTAGCGCCGCTTGTTATACACCACTCCCGCTCCCACACATTTGTTGCATGTGATGGTGAGATGGTTGAGCAGACCGCCATTCTTCATAAACACTCCACCTGCCTCGGCCGATGATGTGTTATTGTTCACCACGCATCCCGTTGCGAATGAAGCATATCGCGCCTTGTCGTCAGCGGGTTGCTTGGAGAAGGCGATGGAGAGTCCGCCACCACATCTCGCGGCATTGTTCTCGATGAGACAATGGCGCACGATACCGCCATCATCGCAAGCTACACCGCCACCATATCCGTCGGTCACGCCCACACCATCCGACTGGTTCTGAGCTACATAGCACTGCTCCATCAGTCCTCCGCCGTCCATATACACACCGCCGCCACGCAGCGACGATGAGTTCTGGCGGATGATGCAGTTGCGCAGCACGGTGTTGCCCACCATATACACTCCGCCGCCATAACTGTTGTGATAAGCATGAGAGCCGTCAGTTTGCTCGGGCACGGTGCGGTTGGAGGCATTGCCATCGCGTATGGTAAAGCCGTCGAGACCGGCGGTATGGGCAAGAGCCACGCCGCGGTTTTTGGTGTCGAGACCGGAGGAATGGGTTGAGGTGTTGGTGGCAAACCATACCACATGGTATGAGTTGCCCGTAAACGACTCGTCGTATTCGTTCTTTGACGAGTCCCACTTCATCGGGTCTTTCGTAGAGCTACTGTGATTACCACTGAGCGTGGTGGTGTACTTCATTCGCCACTTCAATCCTGTGGCTTCTGACATTTTCTTCTCTGTAGTGCCGTTAGCATCAAAGACGATACGGTCTTCGGGAGTGGCTTCTGGTGATTTGGCATTAAATCCTCCATACACCGTTATGCCTTCATAGATGAGAAAAGAAGTGTATAGCACACCGTCGCCACCGGGAGTTGATGTGGTGGGGCTGTATGTTCCTGCCGCCACATACACGCGTCCCTCGGTGATGCCGTTGCGGTTCATATAGTCATGAAGTGACTCGATGGCATCCTGAAGGTTGTTCTTTGCCGCCGTCCACGACGTTCCGTCGTTGGCATAAGATCCATCCGTCTTCACATATCTCACAGGTCCGCTGAAGCTACCCGTCTGCGCCATGGTTGTGGCGCATAGGGTCAGCATAGCTGCTATAATGGTGTATATCCTTCTAATACTCAACATATTTTCTTGTATTTCAAATCAATTCATTGTCGGCTCTTCTGTGATTGTCATCACGTTCTGCGCCTTTTCCGATGTATCAACTTTTATGAACACCCTTATCCATGGGGTGAATATCATGTCGCCCGTGGGCTTTGCAATCTTGATGTATGTGTTATATCCCTTGCTGGCATGGTCCTCATTGTATATGCTCGAACCGTCCGAGGTGGATGTGGTGTAGTTGTTGCACAGGAGGCGCATCTTGATGAAGTTGTATGCATCAGGTTCGTTGCCAGCCGTCGTGATGTTATATACCTTGGGCATGACGTATGCCACTGACCTGCCATGGTATTTCATACCATAGTCCTTCTCGTCAAGATGATAATAATAGGTGTTGTAGCCTCCTGATGCCACGTATTCACCCGTAGGACCCGTTTTGTCATGAGAGGGAACTGGGCATTTGGTAACATTTCCGTTCTCATCTTTCACGGTATATTGCGGAGTGGTCTCCGACCCTATAAGATGGATTTTGTATGAACTGAGATAATCGCTGTTTCCCGTCTCCAACGGACGGAAGAGGAAACAACCGTATTTGGGCAAGTCGCGCAGCTCGACAAGCGAGAAGAAGAGCTTGTCCGTCTCGCCCTTGCTGTTCACCATTGTCTCACATTCGTCTTTTGTCCAATACGTATGGGCGGGGAGATAGGTGCTGCCTGAGGTGGAGGCAGAATGTGAGGCCAACGGGTGGCCGTTACTCTTCACCATAGGCACAGCCCAGTCTGCCGTTCCCTGATAATCCTCGTCAATGCTCCATTGCACGTCCACTTTTGTCGCCACATGATAGAGCACTATGTTGATATTCGGCACATTGGAGTCATAGTCTGTTATTGTGCCGTAATAAACACCGTTTACCATCTTGTTATATGGTGTGGAATATACATCCTGCATATTGTTGCGCAGGGTGATATTGGAGAAGATAATGTTCTTTACGGCATCCTCCGTGCCGTAAGTGTCATCAGTATAAGTCTTTGATTCATTGATATACTCTCGCGAATAATTTGGGTCGCCGAATTTGCTTGGCCTGTCACAATTAAAGGAGAGATGATTGCTTTCCTCGTCTTCCTGCATAGAAGAAGAGGCATTATCGGTATGCAGCGGTTTATATGAGGCGGCGGCATAAATTTTGCCCTTGCTCCTGTTGAGCGGGAGATTGATGCTGACATTGCCTTTATAGGTGTATATGCTGTCGGTGGGCGAGACGGTCTTTTTCCATGATGAGGTGAGTTCGTTGTTGGGGATTTTTATCTTCTGATAGATGACGGACTCAGTGCCGTTGGTGCTCTCGTTGCAGAGGAAGAGGTAGATATATTGGGGGAGATGGAATTGCTCGTATGTGCCGGGGTCGCCTGGGGTGCGGGTGGCGCGGGTTGGTGTTTCTTCGCCTATGCCCACATCAGTGGGATTGACGAAGCCTTCGGCAGGTATAGAGATGGATATAGGCATCTCCACGGTTTCGAGACCGCGTGAGGCAAGACTGTCGTCAACCGAACAAGAGGTGACGAAGGCAGCCGCTAAAAACACTGCCGAAGTAAAAAATATGTTCTTCAAATCAGTTATCATTATCTCTAAATAGAAATCAAGGCTTCTAAATCTCTGGCTCATACGTCCCTCCCTGTTTCCAGTCCAACGTCACGCTGACTCCCACGTCCTGGCTCACTGGAGTGAGCGAGCCGTCGGGCTTCATCTTCATCTTAATTATCTTGAGATAACCCGCGAGGAGGGGCTGCTCCACTGAGATGATGTTCTCAGTGACTGAGCCGTCGGGAAGTGTTATGTATGCCTTTATGCGGAAGAGGGCTTCTGCCTGGGAGTCTGCTCTCGTCGGGGCTTGACTGACGGCGGAAGCGGTGGCTACGGTGTTGTTCCTCGAAGGGAAGCTCACGGCATAATGGCAGGTGCGGTGCTGACCTGGAAGAGGTATCTCAGTTGAGCGCACTATGGGATTGGCGGTGAAGGCGTAGGTGCTGTCAGCCACGGCGAAAGAGGTGGCGAAGTCCTGGGCTAACACCTTCATGCCACGTATATCCACACCTGTGGTATCCACCACAAGGGCAACGCAGCTGTTAGCCATATAGAGGTCAACATAATATGTCTCGGTGCAGCCGCACACCTCTATCACCTGTCTTGCGGTGAAGAGACCTGTGGTGTGGCTGTTGAGGGTGTCGGTGAGGTTGTCATACTGCAACTTCATATCATCGGGATGGGTGTCGTCCAGCGGGCGAATGTTTACCGCTTCGGCTATATTTGCCACAACGAGATTACGGTAGTCACGTTCTGGCAGATACACCACGTATTCGGCTTGCGACGCATCCATCGTATGGTTTTCCGTTTTATACAGTTTGTCGTCGGTGTCATAGAATGAGAGAGAGATGTCGTGTGCCCAGTCAGTGAATATACCGCTGAGTGAGGAGCTGAGTGCTTGTGCCACGGGGCGTTCCTCCTCCGTGCCGAGCTGTGTTTCGAGTTCGGTTTGGATGTTTGTTCTGAGTTTCAGGCGATATACGATTTTGTTGTCCAGTCCGCAGTCGGAGTTGTCCTCGTCGATGATGGAGCACGATGAGGGCATCAGAGTCAGTGTCGCGGCAAGCAACATTAGCAGACAATACTTACTTCTCATTACGTAACTTCTTATAAAATATTCTTTATTGCTTGTGTAACTTCACTTCCCTACTAAGTAAAAGTGAAGTAATGGTATCACGACACTCGAGTGTCGTGATACCATTATAACTTAGTTATTCACTGTCCTTCTTTAAATGTTATTAAAGATCTACATTAAATGTCAAACCTGTCTGCCATGTGAGGTCAACGGAGAGACCGAGCTGGAGCTGTGAAGCACGCAGGTCAGGAATAGTAACGTATGCCTTCTTCAAGTCCTTAATGGTGAAGTTAGCAGTTGTGGTATAGTCCTGAACGAAAACACGGTTAATGTCTTGTCCAGGTGTACCTGCCATTGCAGGATAACGATTTTGGTAAGAAGTTGGGAGGTTACCTGCCTCTGTACCATATTTTGGCCATTTGGGTGTAGTTACAGAACCACTGATATTACCAGGTGCACTCAAAGTCAGTTGACCAACAAGATAGAACTTCTGTCCTTGAGGAATGATACCATTTACACCATAGAAATCTTGTTTGTCGTTTACCAACTCAATAGCAACATTTACATTTTCTTGTGTGCCTCCACCTTTGTAATTATCAAACAACAAAGTATAGTTAGTGGAAGAACCAGTAGTACTAGCGGTTATTGATGTAAGGCTCTTATCATAAACGACAGCAGTTCTTTCGTTTGCTGTTGTATTGACATACTGCCAACCTACCTGTCCAGGCTGTCCACCAATCAATATACCTGTAACCTCGAAACCTGTTCCAATATTCACATCATTATCTGCTGATGCACCAGCAACAACTTTTGCATTGTCTTTCAATATAACATTTGCACATTTCACTGTTGTGGCCAAACAAGCTACACCATAGTTGATGTTGTTTTTCAAAGCAATAGAACGTGTGGCAGGAGTTACTGCATTATACCAAACAGATGCTACATCAAATGCTGTATTCCAGTCAATTGTTGTAGTTTTCCATTCAGTATCTTGCATTTCTTTATCACTGGCTTTAGCCGGTGTATTAACATAATAAGCGATACATGCAGGATAAGATACATTAGCAACATCAACAGTATTTGTTTGACCTACAGTTGCAGAATTAGTAAATACAAATGGATTAGTTTCTCCATGAGTACATGAATATTGTGCTGCACCTTCTGGCAGATTAAAGTCTGCAGGGAAGTTGTCATAACCAGTAGAGCTGCTATATTCCAAGGTGCATCCAGCAGAGGGAGATGCTGCAACTACAAAATGTATGTTGCCACCCGATGCGTTCAATATTGCAGACATAATATTATCTGCTAATGTTTGAATGTCAGATGACAATCCTGTTGCAGATTTACGAGCACTAACAACATTATAAAGATCTGACATCATTCTCCTCAATCCAAAAGATGAGCACGAACGATTAGCTGCCGTTGCAGTAAAAGTATCAAATGCATCTTTAAGGACATCATCTGATGTAGAAGACCAACCTGCTACGCTTGCTACTGAATTAAGGTAAGCTACAATATTTGTACCACGAATATTAAACGTTGACAAATCAGCCACAACCTTTTCAAGAGAGAAATTAATTTCTGAGGGTGTAGAAATCGGTGTACTATTAGTATTGTACAAACTAGAGTTAATCACACCTTTTTTGAATTTTTCATTTACAGTAGATGAAGAAGTAGCTGCTTCACCACGAGTGGCATAGAACAAGAAATCAGATGTTCCTACTGGGATGCTGATATTCTTATAGATATGGCTGCTACGAGTTTTAGTAACAGAACCAGGATTAGCAAGATTTGTCAACAAATTTATTGCGCTTGCATCAGCTGGGTTAGAACTTAACGCCATCAAATAGATATTTGACATTTTAAGATAACTCCAAGTATCACCTTGTTGAGTATCACTTCCAGCCATACGGGTACCCCCCTTAGAAGGCGCAGCCACGTTGATGGCGAACGCAGTTTTCACGCTTTCTCCGTCGAATGTTGGGTTGACGGGAGCATCAGCAATTTCGTCGGACGACGAGCAGGCCACGAAACCTGCAGTTGACAACAGTGCTATCGCACCGTTGAGAACGTAATGATTAATTTTCTTCATAACTTTTTATAAGTAAAATAATGTATATAATTGATTATTCAAGTTGCTTAACATTGCGAAGGGCATCCTCGTTGCCTGCGGCTGCTGCACGGCGGAAGCGGCGGAGAGCCTCTTGCTTGTCGCCCGTCATATAGAGGGCTACGCCAAGGGCGTTCTGGGCACGCTCGTCATGCTCTACGGTGCGGAGCATCGTAAGTGCCTCCGTGTATCGCTCCTCACGCAACAGCTCTGAGGCGCGGTTGATGACTGCAGCGGCAGAATCTGGCACGTAGTCGTAATATATGCGGATGTATCCTGAATTGCGCTGGTCGCTGAGCACGTTGTCCTTCAGGTATCTATATGTCTTTCCACCGTTCAGACGCTTCATCTTGCGCTCACGCTCGTCGGGGTCCTTCTCTGTGTCAATGATTTCAAGGAGTTGGTCGCGTCCCTCGATATTGCTGTCGGCAATCTGGTCGCGCAGCTCTGTCCATGCCTCACCGCCATTGCATAGCTCGAATGTGGCATTGCCTGTCTTCACCCTCTGCTTGATATAGTCGCGCAAGGCAACGGCACGGTTTTGGGCAAGTGTATTGTTGCGCTTCACGCTTCCCTCGGGAGAGGCAAGTCCGATAATCTGTATGAGCTTTACGCTCGACGTGGAGTCAGCCAAAATCTGGCGCGTGATGCTCACGATGGTGTCAAGAGTGGCGGCATTGTCGCGGAAGTCGTGCAGCAGTGTCCACTTGTCCAAGGGGAAGAAGACAT
>CALZMK010000003.1 GCA_945788545.1 uncultured Prevotella sp. | reverse complement strand
AGGCATACCCTTGTCAATCAATATCAAATTCTTGGAATTAAACGACTATCCCTAACCTATACACTTCCAGCCGCGGCGGCGGTGCCACTGGTCTATCTGCTGCGCGCTGGAGGTCTGGCCAGGACCTACAGCGCTGCAGTGAATGATGAGTAGGGTAATGGTTCTCATGGCCAAAGAGGTAATGAGCGGTGTCATATACTGCTTGCATTGACCTCTCTGGGATTAGACTGGATTGAGCCCGCCGTCGTCGTCAGTGCCGCCAGAGCCGCCCGTGTCACTGCCACTGCCAGAGTCTGACGAGCCTCCGGAGTCTGACGTTGCAGGTATGATGACACCGCCGGGAGTGAGGTAGACGCTCTTGTAGCCTCCGTAGCTGTCGGCAGCAGCGTCGTAGGCCGACACGCCTTGATACTGCTCAAGGAGCGTGTTCTCGCAGACGAGGTACTGGGTTGAGACCTGGGTGGTGCTGTCGGTCTTGTTGCGGCGCGAGTGTATCCACACCATGCCGTGGTCGCCGAAGTCGCTCGTCGAGAGTGCGGCCAGACATTTGTCTTGCACGCCAAAGCCGCGTTTGTCTACGAGTGAGAGGAGCTTGGCACTACTGCTCTTGTCGAGCACTATGTAGCACGCTTCTACATCGGCAATGGGGGCGCAGGTGACGGTGTTGATGTGCTGAGTCAGCAGGAAGTAGGTGATTTGGTCGCCGTACTCGAAGTTCTTGTTGTTTTGTACCACGGCGTTTGAGAAATCTGCCACGGTGGTCTCGGCGTTGATCGTGAGCGACCCCAGGGCTATGTCGGTCACAGCCTTACTGCCTTGCCCGGTGATGATGATGCTGTTGAGCTTGCCGTTGGTAATCTTGTAGGGAGCTACTACACAGGCTCCGGCGTTGACTTCCGACTTGGTCAGGTAGACTGGGGTGAGGGCGAGGTTGGCAGAGACGAACTTGTTGTAGTCGCTGCGGCTGTTTTGGAATCCGCCGAAGGCTAACTTCATGTACGGACGTAGCACTTGGTAGTTGCGAATGACGTTGGCCCACTTCATGCGCTGCCTGAACTGAAGCTCGGTCTTGGGGTCGTTGGTCTGGGAGATTTTCTCCGATACGATAGTCTGACCACCTGTCTGCTTGAAGGTAAGATTACCTGCAGAACCATTGATTTTTGAGATGATACCTTTTAGGATTGCCATTTTTGGTTAGGTTTTTAGGTTTTTAGGTTTTAGGTTTTGTTGTTCAATGTTCGAACTTCCTTCTCTATTGGCTCGCTTCCCGAAGGCTTCCCGAAGGCTTCCCGAACGATGTTCTAACGATGTTCTAACGATGTTCTAACGATGTCCGAGCGAAGGTAGAGCGAAGGACGAACGAAGGTCTAACGATGACCTGACGATGTGTATACGGCGGCGCCTTTCCGAATCACAGTGCAAAGATACGACATCGTGTGGGGGCGATTGTAGACTTTAGGCGACTTCAGTAGACTTGTGTGGACATAAAGGGGTTAAAAACTTGTAAACTTGATGGTTTGGACTCTTTGAGGCAGGTGTGGTCGGGGTTTACTTGCTGCGGTTCCAGCGGTGGAGGAACTCGCCGAGTATGGGGCGCGAGTCGGTGTCTATCCATGAGGTCTGGAAGTCTGACCAGTCGATGGCCTTCTCGTAGCGTGTGCCTGTCTTGCTCTGCACGAGGACGGCATTGGTCTGCGAGCTGTGGGTGGTGGTGGGGTCAACTTTCTGCAGCGTACACGGCAGGTAGCGACCCGAGATCTTGTCGTAGTGCAGATGGCACTCGCCGCGGTTGCCCAGGTGCTTGAACTTGACTTTGTCGGCATAGACGGTCACGAGCTGGAGGTCGTCGTCGCGGTCAACGATGAGGCAGTAGTCCGCCTTGTTGCCAAAGTCGGCTGAGCCGTTGATGTCGTTCATCTCTACGCGTCGCTTCTTGCCGTCGAGGTTGGCGCGGTTAACTTTGCGTGGGTGGGCCACGAGTATGACGAGACACTTGTGGCGGCGGGCGAAGAGCGAGAGGGTGTTGTTGACGTGCGAATACCATGCGAGTTCGTGCTGGGCATACTGGGCTCCGGCGTCGATGCGGTTGAGGGGGTCGATGACCAGTATGCGCACTCCTCGGCGGGCTACGGCGCGGTGGGCTATCTGGAGGATATTGTCGAGGGTGTCCGAGCCGTCGTCGTGGGGCTTGGTGGCGGGTGTCTCTCTGCCGAAGTCTACAATTCCGTCTTCACCGTAGCCGGGCAGTATGTGGCAGACGTTGTCGGTGAGCCAGTGTATGCAGGAGTCGAGGAGTTGGCCTGTCATGCTGCGTGAGGGTTGGAAGGGGTAGCGTGTGAGCTTCTCGCAGAGCTTGCGCAGGTGGTAGACGATGGGGACGTTTTCGGGCGAGAAGTATGCTATCTTCCAGTCGTGGAGCAGGCAGAGTCGCAGGCAGAGCTCGTCGACGAACTCCGACTTGCCGTCGCCGGGGCGTACGCTCACGACCATATAGCGTCCGGTCTCGAAGGTCATGAGGCTGTCGAAGCCGCGTATGCCTACGGCTGCTCCTCGTTTCATGCCGTTGTCGAAGAGTGTGTGTAGCTCTTGTGCCACGTCGTCGGCCGTCTGTATGCCTACGAGGGGAATGTCGTGGGCGGCTTCGATGCATTCGCGCACTCGGTCGGTGCCGTGGCGCATGAGTACGTCGTTGGCGTCTTTGCAGCCTTCGGGCCATTCCACGATCTGGCAGCGGTCGGCATCGAGGCGGCGGACGAGTTCGTCGCGTAGCACGATGCCGCGCTCGTCGTTGTCCAGAGCCAGTATGATGCGCACTTTGTCTTCGAGGTGTGTCTCTACGAAGCGGTCGAGAAAGCTGAGGTTCTTCTGTGCTCCGTTGGGTACTGAGATGGTCTCAAGATAGCCGCACTGTATGAGGGTGAGGGCGTCGAGCTCGCCTTCGGTGATGTAGCATACGGGTTTGCCTATGAGCGAGTCGATGTTCCACGGTATGAGCTCGGCTTTGGCCAGCAGGGTGAAGCGTTTGTCGATGGTACGGTACTTGACGTTGATGTACTCGCCGCGGTCGAAGTAGTTGAACCCGATGCTGCGCACGAGTTCGTACTGCTTCTGGGCGTGGGGTGGGGTGGGGGAGACTGATGCGCCTGTGTCTTGCTTCTCGTAGCTGCCGTAGGCTATGGTGATGCGGTATTTCTGCATCAGGGAGATGTCGAGACGTCGTGTCTCGGTGAGGTACTGTATGAGGGGCTGTGCGTCGGGCTGGTTGATGCAGTTGGCGATGAGAAACTCTGCTGGGAAAGCCTTGGGACGGTGGTATGCGCCTTTGGGAGTGCGGTGGTTGAGTTTCTCCTCGCGCTGCTTGCGCTGCTCTTCGCAGTGGCTGACCTCGTCATCGGTGGGCACATAGCCTGACTCTCCGCAGTGGAAGCAGTGGTACAGACCGAGGTCGATGCGCACTGAGAAGCACTTCTCTTGCCTGTGGTGTTTGCGGTTCTCTGAACAGAAGGGGCATGTCATGCGCACAGTGCCTTGTGTGGCTGTGCCGATGTTGATGCCATATTTTGAAAAGTTGCGGGGCATGGATTTTTTGATGTTTTGAGGTTATCTGGTGAGGTTATGAGGTTTTGAGGTTATTCTGTTTTGGGTGTAAAAACCTCAAAACCTCACCCATAAATCACCATCCACGTTCCTGACGATTCGTCCCATTCGGCTGTGTCTGAGGGGCGTGGGGGTGCGTCTGGAGGTAGGGGACGCCCGTTGAAGTATTGGACGCCTGATTGGACGGTGAGTGTGCTTGGGCGGGGTCTGTCGGGCTCTTCAGACTCGTTTTTGGCCTTTGACTCCCATGTGCGTACGGCGGCCTTCCAGTCTACCATCTTGGTTTTGCCTACCATCCAGCCTTTGGACTCGTAGAAGTCGCAGAAACGCGAAGCGTCGATGCCGTTGTTGCGCTGGTGGCAGTACTCTGCGACCTCGGTGACGGTGGGTTTGCGGAAAACTTTTTTTGTAACAGATTTATCTGTTATTTTTTTCTCTCTAATAGTCTCTTTAACTTCTGTAGGTTCGTGCCCAGGTGTCCCGTGCCCAGGTGTCCCGTGCGTAGGTGTCTCATGCGTAGGTGTCCCATGCGTAGGTGTCCTGTGCGCAGGCATGGCGTACGCAGGGTCGAGCGTACACGCACGTATGAGACCGAACTCGTCTTCGACGAAAAGGTCGTAGTCGCTGAGGATACTGATTGTCCTATTTTTTCGGATAAGTGTACTGACTTTTTTCAATACGTAGTCTAAGGGTAGGCCGTGTTCGGACTGAGCTTCGATATGGCTGCGCAGCAGTATGTAGATGCCAAAACCTGCCATTCCGTAGTCTTCCACTAATGCTAGAATACGTGGGTCTTCAAGTGTGTTTGTCTCAAGTTTAATCCAGTCGTTCATTTTTTTTGAGGTTATTTTTGAGGTTATAAGGTTTTAAGGTTTTAAGGTTTTAAGGTTGAATTTCATTCTACCTTTCCTACGCTCGGCAGAGTAAGCAAGCTTTCTCTGCTCTCGCTTATCGGAAACGTTGGCTGCGCCTTCGTTTGACTTCGTCTTCCTCCTCCTCGCTCAGGAAAGTCCGAGCAAGCTTGGCTCTCCGTTCGCTCGTTCGTCGTTTCCTACGCTCGGCAGAGCAAGCGAGCTTTCTCTGCTCTCGCTTATCGGAAACGTTTTGAGGTTTTAAGGTTGTTATGTCATTATTTTTGGTTGTTTAGTTTTTAAGCACCAAACCTCTAAACAACACGAAATACTTTCGTGATGGATTCGTGGTCGATGGTGCCGTCTTGACGGTAGATGTTGAGCTGTTGCAACAGTTTACCTATGGGTAGGGGTTGTTTTTCCGACATTTTTTGCTATTTTTGTTGCAAATATATCTAAAATCGAAAATATGGGGTTCTCCGGTATGTCGGAGAACCTTGACGCCAAAATACGAGAAAATTAACTTTAATTAACTGAAAATATTGGTATGAAGTTTTCTTTTTATGATGAGTTTGAGGCTGGACGCTATCGTTCTTGCCTTGAGGAGATTGCTATGCTCATTGAGCAGTTGAGAAGGGAGTCTGGCTGCACTGTGAAGCCTATGATGTCTGCCATACACGTGGGGCATACTATGATAAAAAGGGTTTGTCCGGACAGGTGGTAAGCGTTTTGTATTACGTAGCTGTTCTGCTCGAATGTCTGCACTATTGCAACGATGAGGCGGTGCTCAAACGCTTCTTTGATGGGCTGAGGGAGGTCTTGCTCCGCCATGCAGGGAGGGGGTGAGAAATCGTTAGAAAAATGTCATTTTTACACCGTTCATGACTTGGAAAAGTGTAAGAAAACTGAACTATTTACATTTGAAAAGTGTATTTCGCTTGCTTTTTATGCTTGTATTTAAGTAAAATGCTGTATCTTTACACACACGGTTATGCAGGTGACCCGATATTCCTAATGAAAGCATTGACTGTGATTGCATACATTCTGGCTATGCTATCACCATTCATCTTTATAGCGTGGTTATTTACTGATTGGCGTAATCATAAACGGCGCGAAAAGAGTTGGAATGAGGCAATGAGAAGAAGATTCGAAGAGATACAACAGAGAAGACAATGAAGGGACTTGATGTCATACGAAGACCCAAGCGCTGCCCTCGATGTGGTGGCGAGGTATGCGATATCATCTATGGCATGCCGGTTTCCACATGGGAAGAAGACTACCTGAAGGCGACTGGACGCAAGGCGGTGCTTGGAGGATGCTGTCTTTCTGCAGATGGAAATGATCCCGACTACCAGTGTGAGGACTGCGGTCAGCAGTTTCTCAGACTGTCTTTTCCTCGCAATGCAAAGAAACTTGCTTTTGAAGCATTGGTCGAGGGAAATGAAGATAGTATCTTCTGCGATGTAGTGTACGAAGGACTCTACCGAAAGCAGATGATATTCTCGCCCAAATCCAAACCAGACATTTGTTGGGATGGCAATATACTTATCTTTGTCGATGTATCAGGAATGGCAAAAGTCCATACAGGATTTGGCAACTTTGTAGTATTGCAAAAGATTCAACGTGACAAAGAGAAATATGGACGACGCACAGAGACCTTTTATCGCCAGGCAGCTCTGCGTGAGATAAAAGGAGATCATTATTATAAATCTGTCCGTAAAGTCGGGATGCTTAACGGACAACGTATTTATGCACCGGTCTTCAAGGATGAATACATCAAGGAGCCTGTTTGTATAGGATTGCCGATGGTCATCATGGTAAATGCGAAAGGACTTGCCATGTCCATGAGAGCAGTGGAGGCTATTGATATTATTGAAGAAGCTGGAAAACGAAAGAAGAAATGAAGAAAGAGCAAGAAACGGAACAATATGTACCTTTTTCGTTCAATGATTTTTCGTTGGACATGAAAAACAATATTGTACAAGCAATAGATCCTACGGGGAAAAAGGTTGCGGTTGATACATGGAAATACTCTATCTATTTCTTTGATAAAATTCAAAGGAAAGAAATATCTAAAGAATCAGTTTTCATAGATGGCATTCGTTTAGATAAATACGTAGAGATTTTTCTAAAAGAGAATCATGCACATAAGATTGTTGATTTTATAAGTGATAAAAACTCCATTGTATTGTATAAAGAACTAGAAATCAAACAACAAACTCAAATAAACTGGGTTGCATTGTATGGTCTATGTTCTTATATACGCGAAATAATAAATAGAAGGCTTGCACTCTTGCTAAAACCAACTTTACAAGATACTATTTCAGAAATTAAAGAACTTGAAAACATCGAAAGTATTGCATTCAAGCTCAAAGATGGCAATAGCCATACAACAGATTTTTGCGAAGTAAAAAAGATATTATGGGAATCCATAAAGAACAGTGAAGAAACGACTATTGGATTTCACAAGATAGTAAAGAAAGTAGATGTTTATACTCACGAATACGGAGAAATAGAGTTTGTTCGGTATATCTCAAAATTTCTACATGAATATTTTAATGAGGTAAAACGTAGAAAGAATAGTTATCTAACTACAACAGAACAAAAATTAGTATGTTTCTTGTTGAAGTATTTTGGGTTTGCTCCAGAAAAAGTTCAGGAATCAAGATTTAGGCAATTATTCAATAGTAAATACGAGGCAATAGATCATATAATGCCTCTAAATATACCTGGATTTATCGAATCAAATGTTAAACTCTATCTCGAATATATTCCATATAAGGTATGGTCTAAAGGTAAAATGAACCCTTTTAAAGAAAGAGAAATGTTCACAGGGGGCACTAAGCATGTATTTACAATGCAAATGGGTGAAAAACCTGAATTAAAGGAACTTCTTGACTATATCACTGGTATAATTTAGATAGGCAGTATTCTGTTAATTATTGATGGGCGGTAGAAACTAACAGTTTGTTTCTTCCGCCCATCCTTTTTTGTGCGTAATTTTGCACCGTCAAAACAAATTGATGTTAAACTTTAATTGATAGAACATATGAATACTGAAAGCATTTCAAAAATCAAAGAGATTGTTTCTTTGAACATGAGAGAGGATGGTTGGACTCCAATGTCAACTATTGGTTTGAAACTTATCGCAAGTGGTATTGACACCAAAGATTATGGGTTCGCGAAATTGAAGCCTTTCTTTGAGTCATTAAGTGAGCACTTTGTTATCAGTAGAGATGTACAAAGCAATTTGCCATTAGTAAAATGTAATACCACTGAAACTCAAAATACAGGTTCAACTATTAAACAGAACACTAATAGCAATAAAGATAAAATGATACACTTAACTCAGTGGGCAAATATAAACCAGAAAAGTGCCATTGAGACTTTGAAATCTATGGCACTCAAGGAACGTTGGTCATATAGCGTTGAAGATGAGAATTATCCCAACCCAATACTTGCCAAGTATTTGAAATGGACTTTTGTAAAGCTCATGAGAGAGAATAAAATTCTCTACTCGAATGAATATGCAGCTTTCAACACGGGATTGGTTGATAAATTCTACAAGCCAATTTATGCGGTTTTTGATAAGAATAAATTCAACAAGCAACCTTGGCATTTTATTGACTTCTGTGTTGCAGGAAGTAGCACAGTTGCAGCAAGAAAATTGACGGACAACTTTTCGCAACTTCCTGAAAGAGCGTCCTATATTCAAAACTACGATGATGTGATTTATGACACGTCCCTTCCTGTAGATGTAAATTGGGAGCACATTATTCTCGAGAATATAGATAGAATGCCAATAGAACTTCTTCGTCAAGTATGTTTAGGCTCGTTTGAAGTTCACGATCCTTCACAGCTTAGCGCTTGTGACAAGGCAAAATATTACGAAGAACTGAGAAATGTCTTGGAATCAAATCCAATGCGTTTGTCAATTATATCAAGCATGATGGGCATGGCAGTTGAAACCGCCAAGCACAGAGTTGCATGGAATTATAAGACCGCAATACCTGTATATTATCCTACAGATGATTCTGTTCATTTGATTCTGCCTTTGGCATTGAATATCAATGAACCAGAAGAAATCTCAATAGCATTGGTGATGACCAAGACACCATCTGGACGCTATCGTGCAGTTACTATATTCACATTAGATATGGCATATAGTAATGCACGACTGGTCACAAAGCCTTCAAGTGATTGGCTTATTGCAGAGTCCATCAATTCATTGTAACTCACTGATAGAAACATAGACATGAAGAATGTTTTGAATATTACAGAGCTGACAGGTCTGCAAAAACTCACACAAGAACAACTCATAAATATTATCCTTAGAAAGGATGATATAGAACAGAAACTTAGTGCAGAAGTTAGAAAGCTCAAAAAAACAAATAGACAGCTCACAGCACTGATAGAAGAAATGGATTGTTTAATGAAATACTAAATACAAGAATCATGGATAGAATCACATTAGAAGATTACCTGAAGAAGAATGGAAGTATTCAGAATGGAATGACTGCAAAAAGTAATTTAATAGATAAGCTGGAGATATACGGTTTCGTCAATGCATGTGAGGATAAGGACATGTATAACAAAGGATATGCAGGGCTGATTCTAAATGGCATTGTAAATAAAGAACCCAAACGGCAGATTATCTTGTCAAATCATATTTACCAGGTTACAACTCACTATAGCGGTAAGGATATTACTCGTGAAGGTATGGCAGTTCCAATATACCAAACTTTAGTTGTTTCAGGATCAGAAGGGAAATACAATTTAGAAGATATTTATATACCATCTTTGAAAGGAAAAGAACTATATCGCAAGATAAAGTCTCGCCATGGAGATGGAGTCACAGTTCGTGACTATGATTTGAAAAAAGCTAATTTCCCTTCATGTATAAGTGTGATAGAAGGTAAGGCTATACTGACTGCTCCTGCTGGACATGTTCAAATATTAGACAAAGACGGAGTGATCAAAAGTATTGGCGAGAACATCATGGTTGTATGTCGCTATCTCCATGCAGAGACAGGAGCAATGTGTTATACTCAGTACAATCTAAACGAAGTTTTTGTTGATGACTTACATTGAGCATTTAGACGATAAATTCTACTTCGGTAAATTTACAGGATGTACATTTGCCGAAGTGGTAGAATATAACCCAGAATATATTTCATGGGTATTAGAAAATGTTAGCGGTTCAATGTGTGTCTTTTGCGATTCTGTAATAGAAGAGCTTCGATTGATATTCCCTCATTTTGAAATTTCTTCTTCCTTTGAGGCGATGCGAAATCAACGTATTGCGGAATTTGAAGATTGGGAAGATGAGGATTACGGGGACCAGGAATACGATGACCGTGGATTCTACGATGAATACGATTCTCCTACGTATGGACGATATGCAGGGTCATATGCACAAGACGAAATGGGTTATAGCGATGATGACATCGATACTATTTTTGATGGTGATCCCGATGCGTATTGGAACATTGACTAATCCCACTCTTCCTGATTGTAGCGTAGGTCGGTGTAAACGTCTGTAGCTACTTGGAAGAAAGCACAGGCACAGCTGGAAAGGAAATAGCGGTCTATTTCCTGAAATGAGATACGAGGGTCGAGGTAGATATGTTCTTCCTCGACTCTCGTTTTCTCTTGTATGAGTACAGACATAAACTGACGGAAGAGCTCGCGCATGATATCCATACACTGCTGACGAGCCTCCATGTCATCGAGAGCATGACGCATAGCAATTTTTTTCTTAGTTCAACGGAGTGCGTCCTACTTTTTCGTATTTCACGGGGCGCACCATGAGGCCTGTACGGCGGCCGGCATTGTCAATAACGGACCGGCTGGTGGACTTGAGCCTTTGCGTAGTGAAGATATGTTGCGACTAAGTGAGGTGAAAGGTTGTTTCCAATGGGAAATTACTAAAACGCGTTTTGCAATCGACGACGCAGCAAGAGAGAAATTACAAATTCTTTCTGATTCGATTAGGTCATCAGATAGAATCAAAGACCATGTCAGGCAGATGGATAATTATGAGTTAGCAGAATATTACTGTTTAATAGATGAAGGCTATTTGACCAACTTAGGGGTATTATGGCTTGGATCAACCAAACAAAAAAACTGGATAAGCTACCCGATTACTGTGCAGTATATTGTTTACGATGCGAACGAGGAAAAAGTAAGAAAGGTCGAATGGAGAAATGAAGGAAAGAATCCTAAAGAACTATTAATGGACATAGAAAAGGAGGCTGTTGAATTAACTTACTCGTATGAGTTCCCTGACGGCCTCTTTCGCAAGCAAATAAGACATTACCATCCGAAAGTATTGCGAGAATTATTGGTTAATGCTATCGTACACCAATCAATGACGATATCTAATGATATCATGATTAAAGTCTATACTGACAGATTAGAAATAAGAAACCCTGGAGGATTGCCTTTTGGGGTAACAAAGGATAATATTCTTCATGCTAGACATAGGCGTAATCCACATTTCATTGAATTAATGTTCGCATTAGGCTTGATGGAAGGTGAGGGATCTGGATATGATTTGATTTATGAGCTTAATTCGATGGAGGCGAAAGAAAAACCGACTATTGAATCTTCATATAATGAGTGTATTGTTACTCAGTACGCAAAAATCTTAAAACCAGAGATTCTTCCTCTCTTAGATTACGTACTCAAGAATTATCAACTTAAACAAAAAGATTTTACTGCTTTGGGCATCATTGCAAGAGAACAAAAAATATACGCTACAAAATTGAGTCACGAGTTGCAATTAGCAGACGACGAACGACTCAGAAGCTATGTTGGCACCTTGATCAAGAAAGGATTAGTGTTACAAAAGGGTGTTCATAAAGGCTCATATTATATCATAAATCCTGTTCTAATAAAAAATGCAAAGGCTGATAAAATACCAACAACATTAAAAACAGTCGAACCAGATGTGTTGGAATCTCTTATCATACATGATCTTGAGAAACACCCTCATAGTAAGCTCTCAGAGATTACAGACAGGCTTCCTGATGTTGACATAAAGGAAGTTAGGAAGGTCGTTTACAAACTTGTTGATATAAAGATAAGTATTGAGGGAGCTAAAACGAATCGCAGATATTCGCTAAAATAATGTGGCAAAAAAAAAAGAAAAGAAAAAGAAAAGAAAGTGATTTTTATTTATATTACTGGTTTACAGCGTTTTGATTCTTTTTTGTTTTCTTTTTGGAAACAAAGAATAATAAGATAGGGGCAGTCGTAAAATTAAATTAAAAATACAACGGACTGATTGTATTTTTTTAATTTAATTTTACGACTGCCCCTAATATATATAGTCGCGCTGGCTAAGGCTGACTGCGATTTTTTTTGTCGATCAAAAAGTGTCAACTGTACGGCCTGCATTATTAATTCTGTATATTGTTAAAAAATATCAATATACCAATAAAATATCAATAATGGGTAACTTTATTTAGAAAAAAGGCATAACTTTGCGATGAAAAAGCAAATGTAGGTGGGCGAAGTCCTATTTCGCCCACCTTTTGAATTAGAAGGTTATTTTAATTGTAACCTTAACTTTAACTCTCCAAATCTTAAAAGTTAATTCCATAACTCAAGCATTTGCTTTTTCCCTACTATTTTCAGGTGTTTTCGAGGAGCCGCGAGTCCCTCTGCTGTTGAACAAACAGCGAAACCTGTTCAAGCTTTTCCTCAACGACGTAGGGCTGCTTGCTGCCATGTATGGAGGAAACATTCAAACCAGAATGCTCTGTCCGAATCCGAACATCAATTTTGGCTCTGTTTTTGAAAACCTTGTTACCCAGGAACTGTATGCACATGGTTTCTCTGAAGCACAGCAACATTCACTATACTATTTCAACAGCAAAAAGCAAGGAGAGTTGGACTTTGTGGTTGAGTATGCTGGTAAGATGCTGCCGATAGAGGTCAAGTCTGGTAAAGACTATGAACGGCATAATGCACTTTCCAACGTGATGGAAAATGAAGAATATGCTGTCCCAATGGCTTATGTGTTCTGTGGGGAGAATGTACAGACAAAGGGGAGAGTTGTTTACTATCCCATCTACATGATAAGTTTTCTCGAACAAACCCAGACAGAAGAGAAAGTATATAAGTTTGATCTTACAGGACTTTAATACCAACGTAACATTTATGACATCACAATGTAACAGTCATTCTGTACTTTTGCAGCGAGAAAAATGATGTATGACAAATGTTATATATATTATATGTGTAGGTATTTAGTTGTGTTGTTTTTATGCTTGCAGGCTGTCTTGCCGGCATGTGCTCAATCCGTCAGCAATGAGATTAAGGGTGTGGTCTCGGATTCAATCAGTGGCGAGCCTCTTATCGGTGTGGCAGTGTATGTCAGGGGGCGTACCGAAGAGTGTGCCAGGACGGGGCTTGATGGTACGTTTGCACTGAAGACGCGCGAGGACAGGCCGGTGCTGTGTTTTTCGTACATAGGGTACGTGCCTTTGGAGATGGCTTACAGCGGTACGGAGTTGAACGTCTTGATGCGTGAGGATGCCCGAAGTCTGTCAGAGGTGGTGGTGGTGTCAAACTATAACGGAAGCACCGAAGCCAAAGCTATCGAAATCGAGCGCAATGCGGCAAACGTAGTCAATGTGTTGGGGTCAAGGGCAATGGAGCTTGCTCCTGACATTACCGTGGGCAACATCATACAGAGAATGTCGGGTGTGACCGTGGAGCGCAACTCCTCGGGTGAGGGACAGTATGCTATCCTCAGAGGTATGGACAAGCGATATAATTACACGCTGGTAAACGGTGTGAAGATACCGAGTCCGGACAACAAGAATCGTTTTGTGCCTCTCGATCTGTTCCCTTCGGAGATACTGTCACGCATTGAGGTCAATAAGTCGCTGACGGCCGAACTCGAAGGTGACGGCATAGGTGGAGCGGTCAATCTCGTAATGAAGGATGCTCCGTCTCGACGAATGCTTGCTGCCAATCTCTCTACGGGTTATAATGCTCTGTATTTCAACCGTGACTTTCTCTCTTTTGATTATGGTAGCATATCGGCAAAATCCCCCGATGAAATAAAAGGGAACATAGGCAGCAACAAGGTCTCTCCGGCAGATTTTGACCGGCGTCCCT
Source organism: uncultured Prevotella sp. (assembly GCA_945788545.1). The sequence goes on along the minus strand of CALZMK010000003.1, from coordinate 5,999 downwards.
TGCATGTCACCTCGCACAGACCGTGTCCCGATGTTACAGCATCATTGTCGTATGGCGACAGGGTATATGGCGACAGAATAGGTTTTCTCGTCTCGGCTACTTATCAGAATATGCACCGCGGCAAGAATATGGATTACTATGACTATACGAAATCGTCAGGCGATATTGCCTATCGTACATATTCTGACTACATACAGCGACTTGCGCTTCATTCCAAAATTGACTACAGTATCAATCAGCGGCACAAACTCACGTGGTACAATGGCTATATGGCAATCGGAGATGACCAGGTGAGGACTTCTCTTTCCGAGCAGACTGCGGACATCAGGATGAAACACAACCGCCAGGACATTTTCAACAGTACCTTGTCTGGCGAGCACTCACTTGTCCGAGACAAGCTGAAGATAGACTGGAAGGGTGTATTCTCCATTGCCCACAACCGTACGCCCGACAATACCCAGATATACCTGCAGGGCAACCATATACAGACCAACAAGGCTGCTCTCAGACGCTGGGAGCATAATTCGGACCGCGACTGGGCAGGCTATCTGAATCTGACTTATCGTCCTGCGGATTGTCTCTCTCTGAAAGCAGGTGGAATGTATCGTGACAAGAAAAGAGAATCTTTCTTCAACGAGTACACTTTCGACAGTGCAACTGGAACGGAATCATACCAGACATACGGTACGGACTGGGACAACTTTGACCAGATAGACCTTGCACCCCGGGAATATGGCAATGTAGGAGACCCTCTCAACTACGATGCCATAGAGCGCATAGGAGCCCTCTACGCCATGGCTACATACAATGTCGGAGCCCTGGACATAACCGGAGGACTCAGAGCCGAGCACACCAACCAAGGCTATGTGCTGAAGTATCCGCGCAGCACACAGGGAGAAGGCAACCAGACTTATTGGGATCTGCTGCCCGACTTGCATCTCAAATATCATCTGACCTCTAAGATGAACCTCCATCTCAGTTATGCGAGAGCCACTAACCGTCCCAGCTTCTTCGAGATAGTTCCATATACCATAATCAATGAGGACTACAAGGAGAAAGGCAACCCCGACTTGCAGCACACCATCAGCGACAATGTAGACTTGCGCTGGGAATTCTTTCCCAAATCCACCGAGCAGGTCATGGTCGGTGTCTTCTACAAACACTTGCTCAACCCCATAGAGTACGGACTCATCAACGAGGGGCAGGATACGTACTATACTCCTTTGAATTTCGGTACAGCCAACAATACTGGCGTAGAGATAGACGTACTGAAGTATTTCAGGTGGTTCGGCGTCAAGTGCAACTACACGTTCACCCACTCGCGCATCGTCACAGACAAACGCGCCATGCAAGGCAATGATATAGTGACCCTTACACAGTCAAGACCACTGTACGGACAGGCTGCCCATGTAGCCAACCTCTCTCTCCTGTTCAGGAATACCAGGCATGGACTGAATGCTCAGATTACAGGCAGCTTTATCAGCAAGAGGCTCGCAGACATATCCAACTGGTACGACAATGACATTTGGGAAAACGAGTATTTCCGCATGGAGCTCTCGGCTGAGAAATCATGGCGTTGCGGCATAGAACTATACCTCAAGGCTACCAACCTGATTAATCTGCCGCTCATCAGATATATCCAGAATGGTCCTCATACAGAAAACGTGACAGACTTCCCCCGATACCACGGCAACATTCTGGAGAGAGAGGAGAGATACGGTCAGACAATAATGATAGGAGTAAGGTACAAGTTATAAAGTAAAACATATAATCAACTCAAAAAAACATGTTTACATTCATGAAGACAAGATTACTATTAGCATCAGTAGCAGTTATAGGACTGCTATCCGTTTCGTGCAGCAACAACGATGCCAGCGGCGAGACTGGCAACGAAAGTGGAAATGAGCCGACGAGCAGTGTAGACCAGAAGCTTACAGACACGGAGATGATTGTCTCTGGCGTATGGACTGCTGGACAGACCATCAACCTCGACCGCCATTTGGTCATCCCCGAAGGCAAGACCCTCACCATCGAGGAGGGTGTGACAATAATCGTGAGTGAAAACGGGGTCGGAGTCAATCACTTGCCCATAGAAATCTCCGTCAAAGGCAATCTGTACGTGCAAGGCAGCGAGGAGAAGCCTGTCACCTTCAGCGTGGCGCCAGCGTCAAGGACACAGAGCAACACTTTCAAGGGTCTTTGGGGAGGAATCGTAGCATACGAATCCTGTCAGGAGATGGCACTCGACCACGTCATCATAGAATATACTGGAGCCCAGGTCATCGAGGGTTCGCCAGCAGCCACTGCAGGCATATACACCGCAGGCGATGACATGTACCCCCAGATAACTATGACAAACATTTCCGGCAGGTACGCCCTGACCAACAGCGTGATAAGAAACGGTGCGTCGGACGGCATCTACATGATGGGAGGCAACTGTATCGTAACCCACAACACTTTCGTGGCCAACGGATACACTGGAGCCGAGGCCGTCAATATGAAAGCAGGAGTTAAGGCCGACATCGCAGGCAATATCATGTTCTCGCCCAACACCAACGGACTCAAGCTCTCTTCCTCTGGCCAGAGCGAGACACGCAGCCAACTGCTCGTCAATGCCTACAACAATACTATAATCAACGCAGGGTGGCGTCGTGACGGAGAGAAGGGCGGCTGCATATACGTCGAGAAGAACGCTCTTGTCAACGTTGTCAACAACCTTATGATCAACTGCAAGTTCAGAGCAATGACTCCCAAGTATACCGACCCCAACAAGACCGACGGCGGCTATGACGACAAGTCTGTCATAGACTACAACTTCTATGCAGCAGGCTCGCAGACCACACCGCTGACAGGCGAGGCCACAGTGTCCACACCTGCCGAGGGGTACAACCAGAGCAACAAGAACTACAGTCCTGACGTTGATACCCACAGTCTCATATCAACTAAAGACAATCTGCTTGATCCAGGCTTTGAAGGCTTTGACATCAACAGCGTGTCTCTCACCGCCTACCTCTACGACCAGTCATGGGACTTCCACCTCACTCCCTCCTCACCGGCACTGAGAGGAGCAAACGGCACTGTAAATCCATATTTTGCAGGCGGACTGACCATCGGTACCAAGAAGTATGTATCACCTACACCCGAGTCACACTACGGTGCTCTCGGCACAAAATAACTCATTTCCATGAAACAGCAAACATATACAATAGCCGTCGTCATACTTCTGTGTCTCGCCTCCATATCTGCCGGCGCACAAATCAGACTGATGGTAGCCAGCGACCTCGGGCGCAATGGAGCATACTACCAAAAGCCCATAGCCGCACTCATGGGCAAGGTGGCGGAAACAGACGACATAGAAGCCGTTCTTGCCCTGGGAGACACTCATCACTATATGGGTATCGAGAGTGCCAACGACCCGTTGTGGATGACCAACTACGAGCTCATATACTGTCACCCCGAGCTTCAGGTGCCTTGGTATCCAATCTTGGGTAATCACGAGTATCGCGGCAACACTCAGGCTGTCATGGACTATTCCAGCCTGAGCCGTCGCTGGCAGATGCCGTCGCGCTATTACAGCAAGGTATTTCAGGACGACAGCACGTCGCTCAGAGTAGTCTTTATCGACACCACCCCTCTTATAGACAAATACCATACCGACAGTGTCGACTACCCGTCTGTTACTTCACAGGACATCGAAGCCCAGCTCGCATGGTTAGACAAGGAGCTCCTCAGTGCCCGCGAAGACTGGGTGGTGGTAGTAGGTCACCATCCTATATATGCCGATACTCCCAAGTCAGAATCCGAGCGGCTCGACATGCAGAGACGCGTAGACCCGATACTGCGCCGGTACAAGGTCAACATGTATATCTGCGGACATATCCACAACTTCCAGCACATCAAGCCCCGTGGCAGCAAGATAGACTACGTGGTCAATACCTCAGGCTCTCTGGCGCGAGAAACTGTAAATATGGTCGAGGGAAGCCAGTTCGTCAGCGGCCAGCCAGGCTTCTCCGTACTGAGTTGCACGCATGACCATATTCAACTCGATATGCTCAACGCCAAAGGTGAAGTGATACACTCCGTCAGACAGACACGCGAGTAAGACTGCTACCGTCTCAAACAAGACATCGTCATGAAGCCTCTCCCCAAAAAGGAGAGGCTTCGACTGTGTGTGTGGTCGGGCGTTTCTTTTGATCCAAAACTTATATGGAATAAATTCATGATAGGGTTTTACATTTGACTCGACAAAATCGGGTACGTTTAACTATAAATCGGCAAATAATCTGCGGAGGGACGGTGTTTCTCGGATTTTATTGCTATCTTTGTCTTGTCTGTCGGGGTTGCTGTGGGCATTTTATGGGGTGTAGTAACGTAGATAAATTTTGCAAGGCTTGATGGAAAAGGTAGGGAATACTGTTAGATATGAATTGTTGGACGGCCTTCGTGGCGTGGCGGCTCTGGTGGTGCTGATGTATCATCTGTTTGAAGCGATAGCTTTCTCTCAAAATCTTGAGATTGAGAGGCTGGCACAGGCTCAGGGTGTTGAGGCGCAACTGGTGGATCAGAATTTCTTCCACGGATTTCTCGCGGTTGATTTCTTCTTTATCCTCTCGGGCTTCGTGATGGGTTATGCTTATGACGGGCGGTGGAGCAGAATGTCGGTGGGGCAGTTCTTGTGTCGCCGTCTGATACGTCTTCACCCGATGGTCGTGGCAGGCACGGTGATTGGTCTGGCAGCCTACATTGTGCAGGGGTGCGTGATGTGGGACGGCTCCTCTGTCTCCACCTCTGTCCTCGTGGGCACCACATTGCTCTCCCTTCTCATGCTCCCCTCGCCTGCATGTCTCGATGTACGCGGCAATACTGAATCTTTTCCGCTCAATGGTCCCTTCTGGTCCCTGTTTTTTGAGTATATAGGTAGTATACTCTATGCTCTTGTCCTACGCCGTCTCTCCACTAAGGTACTCAAGATCTGGGTGTCTGTAGCTTTCGTAGCTCTTTTGCTGGTGGGCGTCTTGGGACCTGACGGCTGTGTGGCAATGGGCTGGTCATCGAGGCTACTGAATATGTTTGGCGGACTCTTGCGAATGTCTTTTGCATATCCCATGGGTCTGCTGCTCGCTCGTCTATTTGGAGAGAGATGCAATACTGTGTGTTGTTCTGGTTCTGCAAAGGCATTGTCTTCTGTCCTTCCGTTTGCCATAGCTTCTGTTGTGCTTGTCGCCCTTTTTCTCGTGCCAAATCTTGGAGTCCTCAATCCTTATTATGAGGTGTGTTGCATTGGGTTTGCATTTTCGGGCGTAGTATGGTTTACTGCTCTTTGGTCACGGGGACGCAGACCTAATCTCCTCATCAATTATCTCGGCAGACTGTCATATCCTCTCTATGCGGTTCATTATCCTCTGATTTACCTCTATATCGACTGGATCAATCGTGATGCTCACCCGTTTGGAACATCTCCGTGGGCGACACCTGTAGCCATCGTATTTGCTTCCATTGCTCTTGCTTCTCTTCTCCTCATATTTTATGATGAGCCGTTGAGAAAGAAATTATTGGCAAGGACGGGTCTGAGCAGACCTATTTCGAAATATTACTGTCCGCTAAACCATAAAACATCTTGTCCAACCTCTTGAATCAGCCCTAATTTTTATTCAACTCAAAATGTTTAGCGGACAGTAATAATCTGCAAATTTTTCCTTAGTTCAACGGAGTGCGTCCTACTTCTTTGTATTTCACGGGGCGCACCATGAGGCCTGTACGGCGGCCGGCCCTGTCAAGAATGGACCGGCTGGTGGGGCTGAGCTGGAGTGCGAAGATGGTGTTGTATTCTGACCCTGCTATGCCTATCGTACTGCTTTGCAGGTAGGCGGCTCCGCCTCCGCCCATTTTGTCGTCGTCTTTGTAGCCAGTGAGGGGGACTAATATGCTGGCTCCGGCATATGATCCCTTGCCGTTGAGCTTGACGTAGGTCGTGCCGTTGACGGTGGTGGTGTTGGGGT
>CALZMK010000002.1 GCA_945788545.1 uncultured Prevotella sp. | reverse complement strand
TAAACCCAAATCGGTCATTAGGATTTCTCTGTGTCGTACGGCAAAGAGAAATCCTAATGACCGATTTGGGATAAATAGACCTGGAACTGATTTGTGGATTGGAAAAACAATCCTGAAAGAAACCACTGATAGTGAAAGGTGCCCTTACGGGTTTATGCAGTAGTCAACAAACGTGGCTGTGCCAAAATGAAGAAGTGCTCACTTCCTGTTTTTTGACACAGCCACGTTTATTATAGGTATATTCGTCGGCTGCTACTCGTTGTTGTCTGAGAAAGAGTATGGGTAGGCAGCAGGCTGGGTTCCACGGCGCATATTGGGCTTGCTGCTCATCTGATATTGCAGACGGGCACCGCGCAGCAGTTGGTCGTGGGTCACATAGTTTTTGCCGTATGCCTTGCCGTTGATGCTAAGCGACTCGATGTAGCGATTTTCATCGCTGTTGGCAGGGGCTGACAGTTCAACGGTCTTTCCGTTGGCCAGATGTATCTTGGCCTTTTTGTAGAGTGGAGCGCCAAGTACGTACTGGTCGGTGCCAGGACATACGGAGTAGAATCCGAGAGCCGACATGATGTACCACGCTGAGGTCTGGCCGTTGTCCTCGTCACCACAATATCCGTCTGGTGTGGGGTAGTAGAGACGACGCATGGCCTCGCGTACCCAGTACTGGGTCTTCCATGGCTGTCCGGCATAGTTGTAGAGATAAATCATGTGCTGGATGGGCTGGTTGCCGTGGGCATATTGTCCCATGTTTACAACTTGCATCTCGCGCATCTCGTGGATGAGTTGCTTACGGGTATCGACATTTCCACCAAACGTCGGGGGCTCCTTGAACACAGCATCGAGTTTGTCGACAAAGGCTTGGTCGCCGCCCATCAGCGTGATGAGACCGCGGATGTCATGGAACACGCTCCACGTCCAGTGCCAACTGTTTCCCTCGGTGAACGGTCCCCACCAGGCATCTGGTTTGAAGTCATCTGGGAAGTTGCCTTTAGAGTCGCGACCGCTCATCATACCATATTTTGGATGAAACACATTCTTGTAGTTTTGACAACGCCGCTTGTAGATATCTGTCTCACTGGCTGGACGCCCCAGTTTCTTACCCATCTGGTAGATGCACCAGTCATCATAGGCATATTCCAAGGTGCGTGAGGTGCTCTGGCCAACTACGTCGGATGGAACATATCCTAACTGGTTGTACTCCTTATATGCCGTACGGCCAGATGAGCCTACTGTTGGATGGACAGAGTTGGCATCCTTGCACAAAGCGTCGAAGATAGCCTGTGTGTCCTTCTTGATATTTCCTTTCACGTATGCGTCAGCAACTACGGATGCAGAGTTGTTGCCCACCATGCAGGCTCGGTGACCTGGTGTTGCCCATTCAGGATAGAATCCACTCTCTTTGTAGGAATTGTAGAAACCTTCCTCCATCTGTGCGCTCATTCCTGGGTATACAAGGTTGATGAGTGGCATCAGTCCGCGGAAAGTGTCCCAGAAACCTGTGTCGGTAAACATATAGCCAGGCAGCACCTTGCCGGTATGTGGGCTGTAGTGTACGATATTACCTTTTGCATCTTTCTCGTAGAACATGCGAGGGAAGAGGGTACTTCTGTACAGACAGCTGTAGAATGTTCGCAACTCATTGATGTTGTCGGACTCGATTTCTATTCTGCTCAGTACTTCGTTCCAGCGGTCACGACCCTTCTGCTTCAGTTGATCAAAGCTCTGTGTGCCCAGTTCCTTGAGGTTCAACTCAGCTTGCTCGGCACTGATGAAGGAAGATGCTACGCGGGCATGTACTTGCTCGCCTTTCCTTGTGGCAAAACCGATGATGGCACCTGCGTGGTTGCCCGTGGCCTCAAGTTCGTCAGTGCGTATGTCACCGTTGGGAACGGCGGCAGTGTAGGTGAAAGGTTTGTCGAAGACGATGACAAAGTAGTTCTTGAAGTTGCCAGGCACACCGCCGCTGTTCTTCGTGGAATAGCCTACTATCTTGCGCTCGGCTGGTATGATAGTCACTGACGAGCCTCGGTCTAGTGCATCAACGACCACGCACGACTGGCTGTTCTCGGGGAACGTGAAGCGGAACATGGCGGCACGCTCCGTGGGCACCAACTCGGTGTTGATGTCATAGTCGGCCAGATAGACCTGATAATAATAGGGACGGGCCGTCTCAGCCTTGTGGTTGAAGAAACTGGCGCGGTCGTCTTCACGGAATACGGGGGTTCCTGTGGTGGGCATCAAGGCAAACTGTCCGTAGTCGTTCATCCACGGACTTGGCTGGTGGGTCTGCTTGAAGCCACGTATGCGGTTGGCCGTGTAGGTATAAACCCACCCATCGCCCATGTGGCCTGTCTGTGGTGTCCAGAAGTTCATGCCCCAAGGCATGGCCGTGGCGGGATAGGTATTACCCGTTGATAATTCGAAATTGGAGTCAGTGCCAACGAGCGTACTCACGTAGTCGGCATAGTTGTTTTTGGCCTGTGCCCAAAGGGAGCAACAGATACAGGCTGCTAATAGAATTTTGCTTTTCATTATTATTTATCGTTTTGTGATTATTGATTCGTTACAGGGAAGGCACTGATGCGCAGACGGGCTGCTCCCATCGGTACCTTCATAAATAATATGGTGTTTTGTTTCCGGTTGCAAATGTACCCCATACTTTTCATAAATATGTCTTATATAATGCCAAAATTGTAGACAAGCAGGAAAAGAATGGCAAAAACGAGTACTATAATTATATATGTTATAATGTATATTTGCATTATCAAAATGTTGTTAATAAAAAATATGGTAGAAAAGAAATTATTTGCAAAGACATTGCCCGTTCTATTAGGTTTTTTTCGTAATGGGTTTCTGCGACATTGTCGGCAGTATAGCAGCATACTGCTACTTCCCAAAGAAACCTTCCATACGAGTACAGACCATTGATATGTCAAATGACAGACAGCTTACTTTATTCTAAAGTATATTCGTCGAACTCACGTTATAAAAGATGAACGCGTAAAAATATATCGTAGCTTTTAGTTCTTTCAGAACATCACTGGCACAGATTAGGAATAACAACACACACGAACATTATAACTTTGCATACAAATCTAAATCATAATTAAAAACAAAAGATAATGAAACACAAGACACTTCTGTTGTGCACCCTGCTTTTAGGAAGTGGCACCACGGTCTTTGCAGAAGCCTCACCAGCCAGCCCAGCACCTTTCATCTGCAAGGCTGATGCTGTTGTGAAACATAACAATCGCCCTGCTGAAGCCGACCGTCTGTTCCGTTCCGACGCTGTAGAGAAAGAGATACTGCGCATCTGCAAACTGCTGACCAATCAGCGACTGGCATGGATGTTCACCAACTGCTTCCCCAATACGCTTGACACCACTGTGCATTACACTGAGGGTGATGACGGCACACCCGACACATTTGTCTATACGGGCGACATTCCTGCTATGTGGCTCCGCGACTCAGGGGCCCAGGTTTTCCCTTACGTGCAGTTGGCTAATAAGGATAAAAAGCTCAGGAAGATGCTGGCCGGTGTCATCCTGCGTCAGTTGAAGTGCATCAACATTGACCCCTATGCCAATGCTTTCAACCAAGTGCCTAAACCTGACGGCAGTTGGATGACCGACGAGACCGACATGAAGCCCGAACTGCACGAGCGTAAATGGGAGATTGACTCCCCCTGCTATGTGTTACGTCTGGCCTATGAATACTGGAAGGTGACCGGTGATACCAGTGTATTTGGCGATAGCTGGCTGCAAGCCGTTCAGAATATTCTGAACACCTTCCGTGACCAGCAGCGCAAGAACGGCGTGGGAAGCTATCATTTCAAGCGCAATACCACCCGCCAACTCGATACGATGTGCAACGATGGGTGGGGAGCTCCCGTGAAGCCCGTGGGACTCATCTGCTCCGCTTTCCGCCCCAGCGACGATGCCACAACGTTTCAGTTCCTTATCCCTTCGAACTTCATGGCAGTCACCTGTCTGAACAAGGCTGCCGAGATACTGGTCAAGGTGAACAGGAACACCGAGCTGGCTGAGCAGTGCCGCAGTCTGGCTGCTGAGGTGAAGACGGCCCTGAGAGCCTATGCCGTGCATCAGCACCCTAAATACGGACCTATCTATGCTTTCGAGGTAGATGGATTCGGTAATCAGCACCTTATGGACGATGCCAATGTGCCCTCATTGCTGGCTATGGCCTATCTGGGAGATGTCAGCATCGATGATCCCATCTATCAGAACACGCGCCGCTTTGTGTGGAGCGAGGACAATCCCTATTTCTTTCGTGGCAAGGCCGGTGAGGGCATTGGCGGCCCACATGTAGGTTACGACATGCCTTGGCCCATGTCTATTATGATGAAGGCCTTCACCTCGACCGATGACGCAGAGATTAAGTGGTGCATCGAAACGCTGATGCGTACCGATGCCGGAACGGGCTTTATGCACGAGAGTTTCCATAAAGACGACCCGACAAATTTTACCCGCGACTGGTTTGCCTGGCAAAACACGTTGTTTGGCGAACTGATTATCAAGTTGGTGAACGACGGCAAACTGGACGTGCTAAACAGCATCGACCTATAGTTTTGGCACGAAACAGGATAAGCGGAAGGATATTTATGCGTATATTTTCACAGAGAAAATCTAAAACAGCTTTCAGATGAAACATAGTATTGTATTATACGGACTCTTGTCGCTCGCATTGGCCATGCCAAACCCAACATCGGGGCAGGCCGACCAGAAAACCTTGTTCTTCATATCCAACTCGCACTTGGATTCACAGTGGAACTGGGACGTGAAGACGACCATCAACGAGTATGTTCGTAACACGATGGAGCAGAACTTTACGCGATTGGATAAATATCCCAACTTGACATTTAACTTCGAGGGGGCCATTCGCTATATGTGGATGAAGGAATACTACCCTGAACAGTATGCCAAGTTGAAGACCTACGTACAAAACGGTCGCTGGCACATCAGCGGCTGTGCTGTCGATGCCAACGACGTGATGGTATCGTCAGCAGAGTCCATCATGCGCAATTGGCTCTATGCCAACCAGTTTTTTAAGAAAGAGTTTGGCGTGCGCGGCGGCTATGACGTGATGTTGCCCGACTGCTTCGGCTTCTCATACGCCCTGCCCTCGCTGGCCAGGCACTGTGGCTTCAAGGGTTTCCATACAGCCAAGCTCGCCTGGGGTTCAGCCGAATATGACCAGTTGCCGCCTTTTGGCATCTGGCAGGGGGTTGACGGTTCACAGATTTATGCTGTCTATAAGCCAGGTGCTTACGACAACCACGAGCAGTACAACAAGAACATGGCCAACGATAGCGAGATGGCTGCCATCACGGCCGACAACTATAATAAATATGGTGTTGCGGCAGAGATACGCTATGTAGGCCCGCGCAGCGACCGCGGGGGAGCTTTGCAGGACAACGCGTCGAGCAGTGGCGAGAACACCCCTTACTGGCTGAACCTCAGTGCTCAGACCAACGGTGCCGTCAAGGTGCGCATAGCCACCCCCGACGAGATATTCGATTATTTAGACCAAAACAAGAATCAAAAATATCACGTCAAGGATGGTGAATTGCCTATGCGTACCCATGGTGTGGGCAGTTACACCTCGCGTACGATGCTGAAATTGTGGAACCGCCGGAACGAGTTGTTAGCCGACGCTACCGAGAAGTCGGCTTCGCTGGCACAGTGGTTAGGTGTGCAGACCTATCCGCAAACGGCCATCAACGATGCCTGGGTGCGCAACCTGTGGCAGGCTCACCACGATGGTATCACAGGAACCAGCATCCCTAATGCCTACCTCTACTCTATGAACGACTATGTGCTGGTCAACAAGACGCTGGCCAACCTGCTGAAGACCACAACCGGCAACATTGTCAGAGCAATGGACACTCAGACAGAGGGAATGCCCGTAGTTGTTTACAACCCGCTTTCGTTCCAACGCACCGATATTGTCGAAGCCCGTCTCACCATGCCTGCTCAGCCAGAAGGACTGCGTGTGTTTGACAAAGACGGCAAGGAAGTCTTGTCGCAAATCAGCAGTTACGATGACAAGACGGGCGAGGTGGTGTTCCTTTTTGCCGCAACAGTGCCGTCGCTGGGCTATGCCGTCTATGATGTGCGTTTCGGCGAGGCCTCGCAGTTGACTTCTTCGTTGCAAATGAACCGCCGTTCGCGTCAACTGTCTAACGGCAACTATCGACTTACCCTTTCCGAAACAGGCGACCCCTCACTGCTCATTGATCTGGCCAATAACCGACAAGTGCTCAGTGCTTCGCAATTGCAGATGATATACGACCACGAGGACACTTGGCCCTCATGGGAGATTTCCTATACCGACATTCTTCGCACACCGACGGCTGTCGATGAGAATGTCAGCATAACGAAGGCTGAAGACGGCCCGCTACGCAAGAGTTTCAGAGTGGTCAAGGAGAAAGACGGCTCGCAGTTCGTACAGTATATCCGCATGAATGCTTTGGACAACCGCATTGACATTGTCTCAGAGGTCGACTGGCAGAGCCATGAGCGCATGCTGAAAGCCAACTTTCAGATGGCTTTCAGCAATCCCAAAGCCACCTACGACATCTCGCTGGGTACCATTGAACGAGGCAACCGCACGGCCGACTGCTACGAAGTACAGGGACACCAATGGGCCGACATGTCGACGATCGACGGCAGTTATGGCCTGTCTATACTCAACGACTGCAAGTACGGGTGGGACAAACCCACTGACAGCAGTCTGCGCCTGACCCTGATACACACCCCGTCGACAGGTAATAGCTATACCCATCAAGCCGACCAAGACCTGGGTGTCAACTTGTTCACCTATTCGCTGTTCCCCCATCAGGGCAAATGGAGTGAATTGACCCAGAAGGCTGCCTCGCAACTGAACCAGCCTTTGGTAGCTGTTACTGCCCCCAAACATGAGGGCGCATTGGGGAAAGAAGTAGAGTTTCTTTCTGTCAGCTCCGACCAAGTAGCAGTCAAGGCGGTCAAGAAAGCAGAAGAGACAAACGAGCTCATTGTGCGCGTCTACGAGTGGGCAGGGCAACAGCACGACCAGGTAACTCTTACCTTCCCGACACGTGTGCTCTCAGCCCGTGAGGTTAATGGACTGGAAGAGCAGGTAGGTAGTGTTACAACCAGTGATAATACACTAACATTCAGTATAAGCAAGTATCAGCCTAAAACCTTTGCCGTCAGGCTGGCGGCCGCTACGACGCCCACCGATGAGCAGACCGATGATGCTGTCTCTCTGCCTTATAATGTCGACATGATGAGTTACGACTCGAAGAAAAACGATGCCCTGAAGAGTGCTCCCTACGCTTATCCTGCCGAACTTGTTCCCGATGTAGTGACCGCCGACGGCATCAGTTTCGTCATGGGCAACCGATCTGACGGCCAGAAAAACGCCGTACGGTGTAGTGGGCAGACTATCGACCTGCCAGCAGCAGGGCGCAAGTTGTATCTTCTGGCGGCCTCTACCGAGCCTACGGGCACGGTAGGCGAATTTGTGGTGGGCGATCAAACCTATCAGTTTGAAGTTCCTTACTATGGTGGTACGTTAGGACAGCTGGACTCGCCCTATAACGGAGGAACACACTACCGCAAACAAGACGTAGCCCTGACCACCACCCATAGCCATCATATCAGCGGCAATAGCGATGAGCAATATCGCTTTCTGTATATGTACCGCTTTGCCATGACACTACCCGAAGGTGCATCGCAGTTGATACTGCCTTCCAACAGCAGTTTGATGGTTTACGCAGCTACCGTCTCTGACACGCAAGCCGACGACATTCAGCCGCTCACTACTCTTCAGACCTATATTGACTATCAAGAACTGGGTAGTCTGTCGGACGATGCCTGTGGCGAGTGGATCAAGCCGTCAACCATCGTGGCCAGTCATCAGAATAATGCCAACGAGAGTGCCAAGATGGCGGCAGACCGTGATGAGTTGACCAAGTGGTGCGTAACAGCCAGTAAGAGCCAGACTCCCTATCTGGAGTATCGTTTCAGCGAACCGCGCGAGATTTGCCAATGGATGGTGCTCAACGCGGGCAGTGAGTCGGACGACTTTGTTACCCGTGCCTGTAAGTTGCAGCGCTATGCCAATGGAAAATGGATAGATGTGGATGTGATATCGGGCAACAGAGACAATAAAATAGTACGCGGTGTTACGCCCTTTACCACCGACCGTGTCCGCTTGCAGATGATTCAGGGTGAGCAGAGCGGCTATACCACCCGTATCTATGAGTTTGGGGTTTATGGCAAACCACGGACAGTCACTGCCATTCAGCAACCGACAACTGCAGCACCCACATCGGCCATCCGCCTGTTGGGTAACTCGCCTAATCCCTGTCAGGGTAGTACGCAGATTCGCTGTCAAGTGCCAGCTGGCATCCAGCAAGTTGCACTCAATATCCTGTCTTACGACGGGCGCATCGTCTGCCGTGAGGATTATCAGGTCAGCGAGGGCAATCAGACGCTCCTGTGGTCGGGCCATCTGCCCAACGGAATTTACCTCTATCGGCTGTCTACTGCCGACAATCGTCATTCAAACACACAGCGACTTATCTTTCATAAATAATTATCATTACTAAAATTTAACTATTATGCGTAAATCATTACTTAGACTGAAACAGTCTTTCGTATTTGCTTTCGCAATGCTGGCAGCCATGGGTGCTTCAGCACAGACTCAGATTACCGACGAGGCAGGTCTGAAGGCGATTGCTAATGATTTGGCAGGGTCGTACGTTCTGACGAACGATATTACCCTGAGTGAACAATGGACTCCCATCTCTACCTTCACTGGTACACTCGATGGTGCTGGACATGCCATCAAGGGACTTCGCATCGCCGGTGGCAGCCCGACAGGTCTCTTTGGCGAGACGGATGGTGCTACGATTAAGAATCTTCGGGTTGTCGAGGCCAAGGTTGCGGACTGGGGAAGCAGTAAGAAAGCCGGCATTATCGTAGGCTGGGCCAAGAACAACACGACCATAGAAGCATGCTTCACATCAGGTGTTGTCGAGGGCAATGACCACGTGGGCGGCATCATAGGCCGGTTGGAAGGCACCATGAAGAACTGCCTTTCTACGGCAGCCTCCTTCAGTTCTGGCTGGCAAGCAGGTGGATTGGCCGGTTCGGGCGGCACAGCCACGTTCGAGAACAATGTATTCCTGGGACAGGTCTATTGTCAGGGCGACTGGGGTGGCGTAGGCGGCATCTTAGGTCTTGCTGAAGGCGGAACAGTCACCATGAAGGGTAATGTGTCAGCTCCATTCGCATTAGGTATTGAGCGCAGCCATAACAGTCACATGTTCGCCATGTGTGGTATGCTTCATGAAGCAACCATTGAGATGACCGACTGCTATGCTTCAGACGCCATTAAGTATTATGAAGGTGCCATCCGAACCGGTGACCCAATAACAGATGAAACGATTATAGCAAACATCAAGGCCGGTAAATATGGCGGCGGCGACCCGATAAACGTACAGGGCGAAGAAAAGTCTGATGCTGACCTGAAAAAGGCAGCTACCTACACTGCCATTGGCTTCGATGCTGCTGTCTGGGATCTCGCCGACGGTCGTTATCCTGTGTTGAAGGGGATGGAGGTGCCATTCGACGGCGACTTTGTCTCGATGAAGGATTTGCCCGACTTCTTCCTGGGCACTAAAGCTGATGTCGGCGGTCTCTTTTCTACGATGAACCGCGAGGTCTCTATCGTTTCCAGTAATCCCGCCGTTGTCAATGTCGAGGGTACTGTGCTGACCGGTGTTACTGAAGGAACGGCTACAATTACCATCTCCACTACTGGAGATGCCTTTATCAAGGGCTTCACACGGAACATCGACGTTACTGTGACGTCAATGGATACCAACATTGCCACAGCCGAGGACCTGATGACCAAACTGGCGCAGAACCCCTTCGGAGAGTTCAATATCACTGCCGACATTGATTTGGCTGGCGTTAAATTCCAACCGCTACCCGAGTTCACCGGTATTCTGCATGGTAATGGCCACGTGATTCGCAACATGAGCTACAACCAGTCCGGACAGGCCAGTGTTGGTCTCTTTGCCACCACTCGCGGTGCTACCATCGAAGACCTTGGCTTTGAAAATGCCAACATGGTGGGTAATGAGAATGTCGGCGCGCTGGCCGGTCATTTCTACGGTGGCGTGGCCCGTCGTATCTTCGTGATGAACTCTTACATCGAAGGTCGTGACCACGTTGGTTCTATTGTCGGTAACATGGGCAATAATAATGGCGAGCCCTCGTTCATCACCGACTGTATCTCAGATGCAACCGTGAAAACCCGTGAGCATCAGGTGGGCGGCCTTTGCGGTATTGCTACTGGCGGCACACTGCAGAATAGTCTCTTCTGCGGTACTGTAGACAACAATGGTTCGAGCAGCAACACGGGTATTATCTCACTGATAGACTCGGACGATGCAACGACCATTCAGAACTGTTTTTCGGGTGCTGCCCATATCAATGGCAAGCGGATTGTTCCGCGTATCGTCAACGGTAAGCGCGACGCAACAACGCTCAGAAACAATTACGTACTGAAATCAACCCTTTACAGCGGTAACTATAGCGCCGCTGTCGATGATAAGGATGGCGACCAGGGTGCTACTGTCAACGATGCTACTGCTCGCACAAAAGCTTTCTACAGCGAGACACTGGGGTGGGACTTCGACAACACATGGACTTTCCTGCCCGGTGCCGAAGGGCTGATGTTCCCCGTGCTGAAGGTGATGAAATCCCCGCTGAAGACCCGCATCATCGACGACGAGTTTAGCAACGCACTGGTCTATCTGACTGGAGATGAATACAAAGACCTGGGTAAAGTTCATGCCTCATGGGGTCAGAAGATAGACTTCCAGATTTCTGAGGGTGCCAACCTTGTTGAACAGGTAGAAAGCGAAGAGACTGGCAGCACCCTTCTCTATTGTGCTGACGAGAATATGCAGTTCTTGGGTGCCGGTACGCTCACCATCCATGCAAATATGCCAGCAGCCATTGCCAGCCTGTTCACTATCGAGGGAAGCAACACGCTGTCAGTTGATATCATCGACGGAAATGGTGAGACCGAGGTGGCTACAGCGGACGAGTTTGTGAAGATTGGCAAAAATCCCACTGGCAAGTTTGTCCTCACTGCCGACATAGACATGGACGGTAAAGACTTCAATGGCTTCACTCCAGACTTCTCTGGTACGATTGACGGCCAAGGTCACAAGGTGAAGAACCTGAAGGTAGAGTTCAACGGCGACAACGAAAAGGGCGTGTTCTACAAGACTGTCGGTGCTACCATCAAGAATATTGCATTCGAGAATATGCAGGTGCTGGGTAAGGGTACCAAGCGTATAGGTCTGGTTGGCAACGCTTCAGGAACGACCTTCGAGCAAGTTGCCGTCACAGGTAAGGTGACTGGCGATGACAATGTGGCTCTGTTGACTGGTCATGCCGACAATGTTACTATCAAAAACTGTTATGTGTCGGGTGAAGTTGTTGCTGCGATGCAGGCTGGTGGTTTTATCGGACAGACGGATGGCAAGGGGGCTTCCATCGAGAATTCCTACTTTAATGGAGATATTACTGTGACCATCTATGGCTGGGCCGCCGGATTTATCGGACGAATCGAAGCTTCTGCCGCTACAACCATCAATTTGAAGAACTCCGTCTCAATAGGTAACGTACATAATGAGGGACGCATTGCCCATCCTTTCATTGCTGTAAACGCCGCTGGAGCGGGTGCAGATCAAGGAGCTGTCATCAACTATAGTGGCAATATCGCAAATACGGATGCTGAGATTGTCGGCAATCAGGACTGGCCTAATAACAATGAGACGGCAGAAGGCGGTGAAGTGACCATGGAGGAATACTTCGGTGCTATTGATCTGCAAGAGAAGACGCAGTATGTTCTTATTGGCTGGGACTTCGACAACGTGTGGACCTTCGACACAGAGAGTGGTTACCTCTATCCTGTCCTGAAGAGCATTGGAGCCGTCAAGGATCCTTCAACAGGTATTCAGGGGGTACAAAGCGAGCAGAAAGCTGCCACAACAGGTATCTATGATTTGCAGGGTCGACGCATGAACAGCCTGAACCAACTGCAGAAAGGACTCTATATCATCAACGGCCGTAAGGTGGTGGTGAAGTAAAGACTGTATATACTCGGTAACAGCAAGCCGCCCACTCTTATATGGAGCAGGCGGCCTGTTCTACCTATACCAGACTCATTAATAAAATATTTATAAATCTACAATGTTTATGTCAGTAAAGAATTTATATTGCTTACGACAGGGCGCCCTGCTACTCTTGGCAGCACTTTTTGCGTCCATTGCCGACGCTGCCGAGCCAATTAAGGTCTCTGGCCGTGTGCAGGACGTGAATGGTGAACCGCTTATCGGTGTTACAGTAAAAGTCAAGGGTTCGACGGGGGGCGGCATTACCGACCTTGACGGTCAGTACACGCTGACTTGCGATAACGACAAGATACTGGTCTTTTCCTATGTCGGATTTAAGACAGAGGAACGTAAGGCCAATAAGAGGTTGATAGACGTTGTCCTTCATGAGGAATCCAACTCTATCAACGAAGTTACCGTGACAGGCTACCAAACACGAAAGAAGATTTCTGTGCTTGGTTCACAAACCACCCTTAAAATGGAGGAGGTGAAGGCACCTGTTGGCAACATCAGTTCGGTGCTTGCCGGACGTGTGTCCGGTGTAGTGTCTGTTCAGCGTACTGGCGTGCCTGGTCAAGACGACTCAGACATCTGGATTCGCGGTATCTCTACACTTACCAATAAGAATGAAGGGCCGCTGGTGCTTGTCGACGGTATTGAGCGTAGCTGGAGCAGCCTGTCTCCCGAGGACATCGAGACTATCACTGTTCTGAAGGATGCCGCCGCGACTGCTGTCTATGGTGTGCGCGGTGGTAACGGTGTTATTATCATCACCACCAAGCCTGGTGAGGTCAGCAAGCCAAAGTTTTCGTTCGATGTCTATCAGGGTATTACAAACCTGACCAAGGTGCCCGACCTGGTTGATGGCATTGAGTATATGAATGCCGTAAACGAAGCCTACAACACTAGTCAAGGACGCAACTACTACGGTCAGAACCAGATTATCAACACCAAGATTGCCAACAACATGGCACTCACTGATGCCGAACAAGCTTACAAGCAGAGACTGATAGATGCCAATGGTGGCAAGTTGCCTGCTTCTGTCAATCCTTATCTCTACCCTAACGTTGACTGGATGAAAGAACTGTACCATAAAAACGGTTGGAACCGTCGTGTCAACATGAACATCCGCGGTGGTGCTCCCAATGCCAACTACTATATCTCGCTCTCGTACTACACGGAGCGTGGCCTGACTAAGAGCGACAAGACGCAGGACTATAGTTCTGAGATTGACTACAACCGCTACAACTTCTTGACCAACATCAATCTGAAGGCCTCCAAGACAACCAATCTTGATGTAGGCGTGAGCGGCTGGCTGGCCAGTGGTAACTATCCCTATAATAACCTTGACGACATCTTTGCCAGAGCCATGAACACCAATCCTGTGCTCTATCCGGTACTCTATGCCGACGGCAGAATTCCAGGTCAGTCACCTCACAATACGGAGCTTGACTCGCCATGGGACTGGCTTACACGTCGTGGCTACCAGACACAGCACCAGACGCAAATCAACACTAATCTCAAGCTGACTCAAGACCTGGGGTTCTGGAGTTGGAGCAAGGGCTTGACTGCTCGTGCTTTGGTAGCATTCGATTTCAAGGCTACACAGAATCTTCGATATGGTGTACATGAGTCGAATTGGAAGCCGACAGGTCGCCAGCAAGACGGTGTGTGGGTGGAAGATACTAATCTCTATCCTCAGGCCACCGACGAGGCCGGCAATCTGCTGTGGGTGAAGGATGCCAACGGCAACGACACGTCGACACCGCTGTTAGACACCGACCCATCCAAACTCATACTGTCTGAGCAGTACAGGGGCAATACGTCAATGAGTGTCGGCTCCGACAAGTGGGTCTATCGCACCTTCTACTTAGAGGCTGCACTCGACTATAAGCGCACCTTTAACAAAGTTCACAACGTGACAGGACTGCTGCTGTTCAACGAACGCAGTTATCTGGATGCCAACGAGGGCGACCTGCTGAAGACATTGCCCTACAAACAGCAAAGTCTGTCGGCCCGTGCTACCTACGATTTCGCCAACCGTTACTTCGTGGAGCTGAATGCAGGCTATACTGGTTCTGAGAACTTTGAGCCAGGACATCGTTTCGGATTCTTCCCCGCAATGGCTATTGGCTGGGTTCCTTCGAACGAGCCGTGGTGGGAACCAATTTCTAAATACATCTCTTTCTTGAAGTTCCGCTATTCTAACGGTACCGTAGGTAACTCTTCGACCGACGGTCGCTTTACCTATTTTACGCAGATTGGTGGTGCCGGCGGCTATAGCACCTATTGGGGCGGCAGCGGTCTGGGCTATAGTCGCTATGGTTACAGGCCTCAGTGGTCGAAGATTCACAAGCAAGACTTGGGTATCGAAATTAATTTCTTCAACAACGACCTGACATTTGTATTCGACCTGTTCAAAGAAAGACGCTCGCGTATCTTTGTCTCACGCGACAATGTGCCCTTGACGGCTGGCTTTGCCACCAATATACAGGCCAACGTAGGCGAGGTGGAAAACAAGGGATTGGAGGCATCGTTCGAGTATCACCACCAGTTTGGCAAGGACTTCTTTATGTCGATTCGTGGCAACATGTCGATGAACGACGACAAAATCATCAACAACGCACAGGCTACTCCTGCCTATCCGTGGCTTGAGCGCCGTGGCAGCAACGTGCTGGCCGAGTGGGGCTACGTGGCAGAAGGACTTTATACCAGCCAGCAGCAAATACAGGAGCGTGGCATCAGCCAGTTTGGCGAGACCTACCCTGGCGAGTTGGTTTCACCTGGCGACATTATGTACAAGGATATGAACGGCGATAATCACATTGACGAGTATGACATGGTGAAGATTAGCCGTGGCGACGTACCCCGCATCTACTATGGCTTTGGTGGCGATTTCCGCTACAAGAATCTGGGTCTTGGCATCCTTTTCCAGGGCGTTGGTGATGCCGAGCGCATCCTGCGTGGCAAAGGTATACGTCCCTTCACCTCTACATCAGGCGGTGGCACGCTCTACTCCAACATCAGTGACCGCTGGAGTGCCGACAATCCCGAGAATACCGACGTGTTCTATCCATTGTTGGCTTGGGGCGAGAACGATCCTCACAACATCAACAACTTCAAGACCAGTACATGGTGGAAGCGCGACATGAGTTTCCTGCGTCTGAAGCAGTTCACGATCTCTTACTACTTCCCAAAGGCGTGGACACACAACTCATTCCTGTCGGGCGGCCGCTTCTATGTCATGGGCGAGAACGTGCTGACGTTCAGTAAGTTCAAACTATGGGATCCGGAAATCAATTCTGACAATGGTATCAAGTATCCTAACGTTCGAACATTCTCCGTCGGTGTCAACTTTAATTTCTAACATTCAAAGAAACATAATCATGATTAATACTATTAAGAAATATAGTTATGGGTTAATGTTAGCCGGAGTGACGTTGCTTTCGCTTTCATCGTGCGATGATTATTTTGACGATGTACCCAACAATGCCACCACGCTTGACGATGTGTTCAGCAACCGTGACCAGACACTCAACTGGCTGACCAACGTCTACTCCTATATCCCCAACGAGCTGATGACGCGCTATCAAGGCGGCACCAGCAATGGTATGATGCAGCATGCCTCTATGTCGGGCTACCTGCCTTGGAGCGATTCGGGACAGGGCAAGCATCAGAACATCATCCAGGGCACCCTGTCGCCTTCAACAGGATGGTTGAGCGACATGTACAGCAGTTTCTATCGTGCCATCCAGTATGCCAACATCTATCTGGCCCATGTCGATGAGTGCGCCCCCATGTCGGATGCTGAGAAAGCCACGACTAAGGCCGAGTGTCGTGCCTTACGAGCCTATTACTATTTTTGTCTGGTAAAGAATTTTGGACCTGTACCAATTGTTGGTGATCGTATCTACGGGGTGGAAGATGGCCTTGGTGAGATGTCGCTGGAGCGCAATACTATTGACGAGTGCTTCGACTATATTCTCAGCGAGTTCGACTATGCCCTCAAAAGCGGTGACTTGTTCCATCAGTATGATGAGAATCATGCCTTCGTGCCCGAGTATCAAGGCAACTTCACGCAGGAGGCCGTCGAGGGGCTTCGCTCAGTGGTGCTGCTCTATAGAGCCAGTTATCTTTACAATGGCGACCCGTTCTATGCCGGCCTGGCCAATCACGATGGAAAGAAACTTTTTCCACAGAGACGCGACGAGCAGAAATGGATTGATGCCCGCAATGCAGCCAAGGCACTTATCGACAACGGACAGTGGCGACTGGTCTATCGTGACAATGGTGGTAAGTTGGTGAACACGGTTGCCGAGTCGTGCCCCTACAACTCTGTGCTCAATGCCTGTGTGGGCAATGCTGACAACGAAGAGGCTATCGTGCGCCGCCAGTTCACAGATGGGTCGCTGGCTCGCGACCTCTATCCGCTCGTACCGCGCAACAACGGCGGCTCGCTGCCTGCCCCCTACGGTACGGTGGACAACGGTGCCGGTGCCTACTCCGTACCTTTGGAGTTCGTCGACCTCTACTTCACCAACAAGGGCATGCGCATCCAAGACGACCCCGACTTCTATACCTATGACTACGACGATGACAGCCAGTACACCAACGACATGGTCTATACCACGCGCAACAAGTCGTCTTACCGTGACCCCATCTCGGGCTATAAATATCTCACCGTGCAGAGCGGACACCCCATCATGAAGCAGTTCTACAACCGTGAAGCCCGCTTCTATCTCGGCATCACCTTCGAGAACCGCCCCTTAGACACTGGCAACGGGAAGAACGCGCCTACGGAGATGTTCTACTCGGGAAACTCAGGTCCAAACTCGTCGGGTACGCACGACTTCCCCATCTTCGGCACCATCTGTCGCAAGGGCATTCAGTATGGCAGTACTCCCAGCGGCTGGGCCTTCGACATTCTGCTGCGCTTAGGCGAGGTCTACCTGAACTATGCTGAGGCATGTGCCGAACTGGGCGATGTCGAAGAAGCCCTACGCTCTGTCAATCTCATCCGTGCCCGTGCCGGTGTGGCCGAATATAAGCTCAATGCTGGTGATGCCACTACTGGCGCGCGTGGCGAGAAGCGCATAGACGTACCTGGCGGCTACGACAAAGACAACGTGCTGAAAGTAGTCTACCGTGAGCGTATCATCGAGTTAGCCTTTGAGAATAAGTACTACTACGACGTGCGCCGCTGGGGTGTTGCCGACGGCAAGTGGCGCGGCGGTGCCGAACTGACCGACGGCTGGATCTACGCTCCCTACCACAAGGGAGGCGAAGGCGGCGACGTACACGGCTACAACATCAACAACGTGAACGATGCCACCAACCTGTCCTTCTACAAGCGCGTGTCTCCCCAGCACCGCATCTTCACAAAACGCATGACCCTGCTGCCCATCCCGCAGGAGGAAATTAACCGCAACCACAACTGTGTACAAACCACGGGTTGGGAGAGTGCTGGCGACGATGCCAATAACGAATAACTCTGCATATATGACTATCAAGAAGTTTATATCACTCAGCGTCTTACTCCTGTCGTTGGTAGCCGTCCAGGCTGCCCCGACAGTGGGTAAGACCTACCGTATCGTCATCAGTTCGAAGTCGATGTTTGTCAAGGATGCCTCGTTCAATCCCAACGACGACGTGGTGCTTTGGACAGAAACTAACGTTCCGGCTCAGCGTTGGACGCTGGAAACGGCCACCGACGGCAAGTATGCTTTCCGCAATCTCTACAGCGGCCTCTATCTGGCTGCCAAGAGCACACCGGCCGCTGGAGTTACTTTGGTTCAGAAGCCTGGCTCGGTCAAACACACAACGGGAGCCTGGAACATCAAGCCCGTTGAGGGACTCACCGACGTTTTCACCATCAGTGCAGGCGACAATGAGGGGCTGTGTATAGGCATTGACCAGGCGGCTGCCGACGGCAACCAACTGAAACTGGTCGAACCGGCGACTGTCGAGAAAGCCAACTATGTCTACTGTAGAATCATCGAAAGCGAGGTGCCCACGGCCTTCGATGCCGCTGTACGCGACGAGATGGTGCAGGGTTTCATCAACCAACATTATAAGGAGGCTACCGGGGGGCACATCCTCGGCGGAGGTGGATGGTGGGGTGATGCTGAGATGTTCGAGGTGATCCTTGATGCTTTCGAGACCACTGGCGATAAGATATATCAGACCTATTTCCGTGAGTTGTACAATAACTTCCTAATCCGCAACAATAGCGATTGGATCTACAACGAGTATAACGATGACATCACATGGATGGTTCTGGCTTGTATTCGTGCATATAAGTATTTTGGTGACGAGGAATATCTCAAAGTGGCACGCTTCAATTTCGACAACATGTACCTGCGTGCTGCCAAGCAACCACATGGCACTCTCATCTGGAAGCAGACTCAGCCCAACCCTCTGAGCACTAATTCCTGTATCAATGGTCCTGCCATTGTCGCAGCTTGTTATCTGGGTGAGATGACGGGAGAGAAGGAATACTACGACAAGGCACTGAGTATCTATGCTGGTCAGCGCCAGTTGCTCTTCGATGCTGAGACCGGACAGGTATACGACAGTCGTGCCTGGAATGCCGATGGAAGTATTGCTAGCGAGGGATTCAACTCGTGGGCTTCCACCTACAATCAGGGAACCATGCTTGGTGCAGCCACCATGCTCTATAAGTACACGGGTGAAGAGCAGTATAAGCAGGATGCTGACGCTGTATACCACTATACCTACAATAAGCTGACCAACAACAAGAAAATCATCTCAGTCTGTCAGACTATCAACGGCGACCTTTGTGGATTCAAGGGTATCCTGATGCGCTACGTTCGCCGTTATGCTGAGGATCTTGATCATCCCATGGCTCTGCAGTGGATTGCCAAGAACGCATGGCATGCATATCAGAACCGCATGATGCAGGGGAAGCGCAGTGTCACCTGGTCTGCTTGGCTGACAAAGACTGCCCAAAACCTGTCCCGCCAGGAGAACGGTGACATAAAGAATGTTAGCAACGACCCCGTCGGTCAGGCAACAGCAGTATCGGCAGCCGTCAATGCTCACATCAATGGTCTGTATGCTAAAGATGCATCCCAGCAGATTGGTGTCGAGTTCTTTGACGAGATACAGTGGTTGCAGTTGGCTGAAAAGTCTTCTGACGACGACACGCCAGAGACAACTGTCAGCAGCAGGGACGGAGCCTATATTGCTTTCAAGCATGTAGATTTCGGTTCCAACGCGGTAAGCAAGTTGCTACTGCGTGCCAAGGCAACTGCTCCTGATGCTAAGATTCAGGTCTATGTTGACGATATCTCGTCAGAGACGCTTGTTGCAGTATCAAAGGGGCCCTTGCCCACATCGTGGGACAATCTGGTGTTGGATGCTTCCAAGAGCCTTTCTGGTGTACATACTGTCTATATCGTGCTGACAGATGGAGTGGCATTGCATAGTTTCTCAGCATATAGCACTCCAAGTGGTATTCATGCTTCCACTCTGCAGCCTCGGTCCGACAGCAATTATATATATAATCTTCAGGGGGTGCGCGTGAGCGCTCCCCTGAAGGGTATATACATTCAAAATGGTAGAAAATTTATAGTTAAGTAGAGATACTTTTATTCGGCTGCTGTGGGGCTGCTCTGTGCTTTCCTTGAGGCTCTGGGCTTTCCCATTTGCGCACTTTGTAAACATCGCGTACGAAATCACCAAAAGGAAAGTTTACAAAATCAACGTTTTCGTATTTCTTTATAAAGGCTTCAGATAGATAAATGCCTTTGTCTGCTGATGAGGCTATCAGTCCAGATAGTAGCCCGCTAAAGTTTCTTTTTGCTGTACGGTGCTGTTGCTTTTGAG
>CALZMK010000001.1 GCA_945788545.1 uncultured Prevotella sp. | reverse complement strand
AGTTAAAAAAGCATAAATATATAGTGTTAAGTGTACAACCTATGCTATTTTTTCGTAACTTTGCAACGATTTTGGGGATAATACGCCCTAACCGATTGATTTTCAGTAAATTAGATATAAAATAGGTATTTTTTAAGATGAGACAATTAAAGATTCAGAAGAGTATTACAAACCGTTCGAGCGAGGCTCTGGACAAGTATCTTGTAGAAATCGGCCGTGCGCCACTTATCTCCATCGACGAGGAGATAGAACTGGCACAGAAGATTCGCAAAGGTGGTCCGGAGGGCGAGAGAGCCAAGGACAAGTTGGTGACTGCCAACCTGAGATTCGTCGTGTCGGTGGCAAAGCAGTATCAGCATCAGGGACTCACTCTTACTGACTTGATTGACGAGGGTAACATTGGCCTTATCAAGGCTGCACAGAAGTTTGACGAAACACGAGGATTCAAGTTCATCTCTTACGCAGTATGGTGGATTCGCCAGAGCATCCTGCAGGCCATCGCCGAGCAGAGCCGCATTGTGCGCCTGCCTCTCAACCAGGTGGGTTCGCTCAACAAGATCAATCACGAAATCAACAAGTTTGAGCAGGAGAACCAGCGCCATCCGTCGGTGCAGGAGCTCAGTCAGATGACAAAGCTCGACGAGGAGAAAATCGGTCAGAGCCTTATGGCCGACGGTCATCACGTGTCGATCGACGCCCCATTCCAGGACGGCGAGGACAACTGTATGCTCGACGTGATGGCAAGCGGCGACGACAGCCGCACCGACCGCATGGTTGACCACGAGTCGATGGCTATGGAGCTCAACAACGTGCTGAGCAAGGTGCTCAAGGACCGCGAGATAACCATCATACGCGAATGCTTCGGTATAGGATGCCACGAGAAGGGACTCGAGGAAATCGGCGACCAGCTCGGACTAACACGTGAGCGCGTGCGACAAATACGCGAAAAGAGCATCGCAAAGCTCCGCGACAGCGGAAATGCGAAGATTTTGATGAAATATTTGGGATAATTCGCCGAAATATTTTGCAGTCCCAAAAATTATTCGTACCTTTGGGGCGCATGAAGAGCGAATGGTCCATAAAGATAATAATGCTGGGCATACTGTCATGTATGTCCAGCATTTCATTTGGGGGAGTCATAACGGCCGACTCCCTCCTTATCCAGCGCATATACGACTACAGGCGCAACTTTGCAGCCGAGGTCAGCGACTCCACGCGTAACATATATATAAAGTATGACGTGGATGTGCAGAAGCGCAATGCCACGCTCGCCCTCATACCATCGCTCTACGGCATATCCAAGGGCATGAGATGGTTTGTGGGAGAGACGTATGGAACAATAAGATTCAAGGACCTGAAACACTATGACATACAGAAGGAACTGCAGTTGACCACCGTGCCCCACTCCAGCAATATCATGCCAACGATGGTGAACTATATCGTGCCCGACCTATATGCCATCGACCTGCTCGACGGCACTCTGCTGTCGCCATTCAACAGGCAGAACAAGATATTCTACTTCATGAGAGTGTCGCACGTGAGCAACAATTACAGTGTCGTGACATTCATACCAAGGGCACGAAACACGCAGCTCGTAAAGGGATTCGCACTCGTGGATAACATGACGGGAAGAATCATCAACGCCAAGATATCAGGCAAATACGACATGATGGAGTTTACGATCGACGTGGAGATGGGCGACATAGCCGTGAACCCCTCCATCATCCCCATACGCTCCACGGCAAGGACATTGTTTAAGTTTATGGGCAACCATATCAGTTGCGCCTACTATGCAGCGTTCAACTGCCACGGCTCTATCCCCGACAGCATCACCGACAGGCGAAAGGCAATGAACTATCTGCGCCCCATGGAACTGACTGCCAAACAGAGGGGACTGTATGACAAACACTACGGAAACACCGACACTATCCCAAAAACAAAGAGCAAAGAAAGCACATGGGACCTCATCGGCAACTATATCTTCAACAGCCACTCCACAGGCAACGACAAGGCATCGGTGAGACTGTCGCCACTGGTCAACCCACTCTATCTGAGCTATAGCGGAAGAAGGGGACTGTCGTATCATCTGAAGATGGGAGGTACACTGAAATTCAGTGAGTCGAAATATATCTCGTTTGCACCGAGGTTTGGATACAACTTCAAAATCAAACAGCTCTTCTATCGCACTCCACTCAGATACACATTCAGCAACAAGCACAGGGGATGGATAGAGACCGACGTGGCCAACGGCAACAGAATATCCAACTATCAATTGCCCGACTATTTCGACGACTTCAACATGCGCTTGTCATTCAACTATATGATAGGCAAGGTGGAGATGACACCATCGCTGATGTATCACCGAAGGAAAGCGGTGAACCCCGAGGCGGTGACGGCAGAAGGAAAGAAGACAAGATACAACAGTTTTGCACCGTCGTTGAGACTGTCATACACCCCCACCCCACAATGGCCGACATTATCGGTGAACTATGAGAGGGGAATAAAGAACGTGATGAAGTCGAACATGGAATACGAGAAATGGGAATTCGACGCTTCGTACAAGAAGAGGATGCAATCGCTGCGCACATTGAGTCTGCGCACGGGATACGGATTCTACAGTACGCGCAAGGTGAACTACTTCATCGACTACACCAATTTCCACGAGAACTACCTGCCCGACGGATGGGACGACGAGTGGGCAGGAGAGTTCCAACTGGTGAAGAGCGACTGGTATAACACGTCGCGGTTCTACTACAGGGCCAACGCCTCGTTTGAGTCGCCGCTGATGTTCCTCGCATTCATGCCGATAGTGGGCAAGCACCTGGAGTCGGAAAGGGCATACGCCAGTTTCCTACTGCTCGACAATACGAGGCCTTACACCGAGTTGGGCTACGGATTCAAGTCGAGATACATATCGATGGGAGTATTCACTTCATTCCTAAGGCTCAACTTGCAGGAAATAGGATGTAAATTCACATTAGAACTTTTTAGAAAATGGTAGGTCATCGAATTCACGGAATTCGATGAAATTAAAAGATTAAAAGATTAAAAAATTAAAGTTCCTTTTGAGGAAATTAAAATAGTTAGATTAAAGATATGAGGGCATTGACTGTATATAAGGCAAGCGCGGGAAGCGGAAAGACATTCACCCTTGCCACGGAATATATCAAACTGCTGATTAACAATCCGCAGTGCTATCGCAATATCCTCGCGGTGACATTCACCAATAAGGCTACAGAGGAGATGAAAATGCGAATACTGAGCCAACTATATGGCATTGCAAACGCACTCGGCGACTCGGACGACTATCTCAACGCCGTGTGCCGCACCCTGACCATCGACCCCAAGGAGGCAAGGAAAAGGGCTGCCACGGCTCTCAACCTGCTGCTCCACCACTACAGCAACTTCAAGGTGGAGACCATCGACTCGTTCTTCCAACGCGTGATGCGCAACCTGGCACGTGAACTCGACCTCACCGCCAACCTGAAAATAGAACTCAACGACTATGAGGTGGAGGACATGGCAGTGGATGAACTGATAGCGTCGCTGAGAATGGACGACGATATGATGAAATGGATTCTCGACTATATTGACGACAATATCAAGGACGACAAGGGATGGAACGTCATCACTCCACTCAAGGCATTCGGACGCACCATCTTCCGCGACTTTTATAAGGCCGAGAGCAAGAAACTTGCCGAGGTGACTGCCAACCCTGATTTCTTCCGCCAATATATCAAGGATATCAAGGCAGAGGCAGACGGGGCAAAGGAGGCATTCAAGAAAACGGCGGAGGAGTTCTTTAATTGTCTCGAAGCCAACGAACTGGATGTCAGCGACTTCTCGCGAGGAGAAACCGGTGTGTGCGGATTCTTCATCAAACTGCGCGACATGAAAGCATTGGACAAAGCCATCGGCAAACTTGTCACTGATGCAGCTCTCGACGCAGAGAAATGGGTGAAAAAGGCACATAAGGACAGGGCAAGGATAATGACCATAGTAGGAGAAAAACTCATGCCATTGCTCAACAACGCCCTCAATGACTTTGACCACAACTACAGGGCATACCTCTCGGCAATCACCACACTGAAACATCTCAACGAACTAAGACTCTTGGGCAGTATTGAGCGAAAGGTGAGGGAACTGAACGACGAGGCGGGACGATTCCTCTTGAGCGACACGCAACAACTGCTACACTCACTCGTGGAGGACACCGACTCGCCATTCATATTCGAAAAAATCGGTTCGATACTCGAACATATCATGATCGACGAGTTCCAGGACACAAGCACCGTGCAATGGGCCAACTTCAAGGTGCTGCTCAACGAGTGCATGAGTCATCAGGAGTCATCCAACCTCATCGTGGGCGACGTGAAGCAGAGCATATACAGATGGAGATCGGGCGACTGGCGACTGCTCAACAATATCACGGGCGAATTTGCCAATCCCGACGAAACCATCCACATCACCACTCTCGACACCAACTACCGCTCGCAAGGCAATGTGGTGGAATTCAACAACCACTTCTTCACTGCCGCCGCGGCCATTGAATGTGGCGAGATGGAGGAATATTGTCCACACATGGCTGAGCAACTGAAAACGGCATACGCCGACGTTGTGCAGAAATACAAGGACAAGAACAAGGGCAACGGCGAGGTGATAGTGGAGATGCTGCCCAAGGAGAGCGAAGACGACGACATGTTTGCTGCCATCGAGAGATATATCGACAGCCTCACAGCCGACGGCGTGCCACTCAACAGGATTGCCATACTCGTGAGAAGAAACGATGACATCAAGGACATCGCAAGCTACTTTGCAACAGAGCGTCCCGACCTGAAGCTCATCAGCGACGAGGCATTCCTGCTCAGCACGTCTATCGCGGTGAGAATAATCGTAAACGCACTATACCTGCTCACACGCCCCGACGAGACACTCACCATTGCCACACTTGCCAAACTATATCAACAGGGAGTGGCACAACCGGGAGTGAGCGACAACGAACTGCTACTCTCTGGAGAGGAACTGACCTCGCTCCTACCCGCTGAATACACAGCCAACATAGAGACATTGGCGGCAATGCCTCTATTCGAACTGGTGGAGGCCATCTACCGCATCTTCTCACTGTCGAAGATTGAGGGCGAAGGGGCATATATTTGCGCATTCTACGACCATCTGGCCGACTACATGGCGAGCAGTACGGGCAAGATTGAAGGATTCATCAACGAATGGAACGCATCCATATCAAGAAAAACCATCAGTGTGGGCGAGCAGGACGGAATACGCATCATATCCATACACAAGAGCAAGGGACTGGAATTTGACAATGTCATCATCCCATTCTGCGACTGGCCCAACGAGATTGGAGGCAACCAGCTGTGGTGCAGTCCCAAGGAGGAACCGTATAACGAGTTGCCATTCCTCGCAGTGGATTACCGACAGGATTTGCAAAAGACGATATATGCCGACGACTACAACCTCGAAAAGAGTCAGAACGTGGTGGATAACCTCAACCTGCTCTACGTGGCATTCACAAGGGCTGTGGATAACCTGTATATAATCAGCAAGAGAGACCAGCCAGCGTCGAGAAGAGCCAAACTGATAGAACAGACACTGCCCAAAGTGGCTGACACCCTCGAAGGCGCACAACTCGAGGGCGAGGGAGACAAAGAGGTGACTCTGACATTCAGATTCGGACAGAGGCACATCAGTAAACCGAAGGTGGAGGAACGGTCGGAGAACGTACTCAAACAGCCGTCAAAGCCAGTGACAGTGAACGTGGAGGAATACGACACAAAGGTGGAGTTCAGGCAGAGCAACAAGAGTCAGGAATTCATCTCGGGCGAGGATGACTCGGAGAGCAACGGATACCTGAAACTGGGTTGCATCCTGCACAACGTGTTCTCGACAATACGCACGTCGGAAGATGTGGACGGAGTACTGCTCGAACTCGAACAGGACGGACTGCTATATGACGAGACATTCAACAAGGAGCGCATCGTCAACATGCTGCGCAAGCGACTCACCCACCCCAAGGTGGCGGAATGGTTTGCCAAGGGCAACCAACTCTTCAACGAGTGCACTATCCTATACGTGAATCCAGACACGGGCAAGGTGGAGGAGCAACGCCCCGACAGAGTAATAATGAACGGTGACTCCATCACCGTAATAGACTTTAAGTTCGGACAACCCAAAGCATCCTATCACGACCAAGTGAGGGGATATATGCAACTCCTCACGTCGATGGGTCACAAGAATGTGACGGGCTACCTGTGGTATGTATATTCTAACAAAATTGAAGAAGTAAAATAAAAAAAAGATATGAAGACATTCCTTGAATACGTGGCGGAAGACATCATCCAGAAATACGGCACCAACCTATCGCGCACTGCCGTGGTGTTCCCCAACAAGCGTGCAGCACTGTTTCTCAACGAACATCTGGTGAGACTGGCAGGCAAACCGATATGGAGTCCGGCGTATATCACTATCAGCGAACTGTTTCGCCGTCATACACAATTGATTACGGGCGATCAGATAAAGTTAATATGCGACTTGTATAAGACATATATAGAAGTGACAGAGAGCGACGAGACACTCGACCACTTCTACGGATGGGGACAGGTGATGCTGGCCGACTTCGACGACATCGACAAGAACATGGCCGACGCATCGAAGGTGTTCTGCAACCTGCGCGACCTGCACGAACTCGACGACGTGTCGTATCTGTCGCCTGAGCAGGTGGAGACACTCAAACTCTTCTTCAGCAACTTCAGCGAGGACAAGACCACCGAACTCAAACAGAGGTTTATGAAGATGTGGAGCCGATTCCACGACATCTATCGCCTGTATAACGAGCGACTTGAGGCACAGGGCATCGCATATGAGGGTGCGTTGTACAGGAAAGTGGTGACTGACGATAATGTGGAATTCGACTTCGACAGATATATCTTCGTGGGATTCAACGTATTGCAGAGAGTGGAGCAACAGCTATTCTCAAAATTGCAAAAGGAGGGAAAAGCCAAGTTCTACTGGGACTTCGACGCATATTATATATCCACCGAGGCTGGGCACTATATCAAGCAATATCTGCCCTATTTCCCCAACGAACTCGACACCGACAATGCCGACATATACCGCAACTTCACCAAACCGAAGAATATCACATTCGCATCGGCCACAACAGAGGACGTGCAGGCAAGATACGTAGGACAATGGATAAAAGAGGGAAAACGCATTGACGATGGCAGAAAGACCGCCGTGGTGATGTGCGACGAGGGACTGCTGCAGAGCGTAATACACTCAATCCCCGAGGAAGTGAGCGACATCAACGTTACGACAGGCTATCCTCTGCAACAGACACATTTTGCTTCTCTACTCGAAGACATCGCCCAGCAACATCCCGAGGAATATACCAACAAGCAACTCCTGGATTGGGCCATCGCCATGCTGAAACTGATGGCTCAGGGGCAAACTGCCACTGAAAACAACCCTGATTCTCAGGCAAATAATGACCAGCTCACCCCCGAGGCCCTCTTCCGCACATACACCATCATCAACAGATTATCTGAACTGGTGAATAATGGCGACCTAAATGTTGACCGACGAACATTGATGAGACTTTATGGCGAGATTGTGAAAACAACGAGTATTCCATTCCATGGCGAACCGGTTGTGGGAGTGCAGTTTATGGGTGTGCTCGAAACCCGCAATATCGACTTCAAGCACTTGCTGGTGCTATCATGCAACGAGGGAAACATGCCCAAGGGGGTGAACGACACGTCATTCATACCATATAACGTGCGCAAAGCCCACGGACTGACGACCATCGACAACAAGGTGTCGATATATGCCTACTATTTCTACCGACTGATGCAGAGGGCGGAGGACATCACCATCGTATATAACAATGCCGCCGACGTGACATCAACGGGAGAAATGAGCCGCTTTATGCTGCAAATGCTGGTGGAAAGCGGACAGGACATCAACCGAGTGACTCTCACACTGCCACAAGCGGCTGGCAACATGGCAAGACAAGACGAGAAGAAAACTGAAGAGGTAATGGCAAGACTGCACAAGAGGTTTGACAAAAAGCTCAATCCCGTGCGCACCACCCCGATGTTCACTCCGAGCTCGCTCAATATATACTCAAAATGCCCGAAGAGATTCTACTACAGATATGTGGCGGAGATAATCGAACCGGAGGACGACACCGACGACGGAAAGATTGACGCTCCCACATTCGGAAACATATTCCACAATGCCGTGCAGACTATATACGAGCGCGTCATAAAGGCATACAAATCAACGACCATAGAGCCACAGACCCTGAAACAACTGTTGGCCAAAGACGCACACATAAAGGGTGTGGTGGATGAAATTATGCACCCAGTGAACGGTATTCAGCTTATCAACGCAAGTGTGATCATCACTTATATCAAACAGCTGTTGAAGATAGACAGCCGACTCGCCCCGTTCACCATCCTCGGATTGGAAAACCAGGTGATGAAGGATATAAGCGTAGAGACCGCCGAGGGGCAACTATCAACAACCATCGGAGGACGTATCGACAGAATGGACTGCGTGACATGTGCCGACGGGAAAAGAAGAATACGAGTGATTGACTACAAGACGGGAAAGAACAACAAGAAGAACGACGGATATATACTCCAGTCGTTCATCTACTCGCTGCTTGTAGATGAGTCGCCAAGGATGAATCCCGACAAACTGGAGGTGTCGCCGGCATTGCTCTACATACAACACTCGGCGGGTGATGACTTCGACCCGACAATTGTGTATGAGAAGGAGAAAGTGACCGACGCGGCGAAATACCGTGAGGAGTTTAAGCATACAGTGCACTCCATGATAGCCGAGATATTCAATCCCGCACTGCCATTCGTATGCACCGACGACAAGACGGCATGCACACATTGCCCCTACTGCAACCTATGCGGGGCATAGTAAAACATATGTCTTTAACTCCTTGAACTCCCCAAAAATTCAGAACGTGATCGAGGCATGAAGGCCCTTGGCCGAATTGCCCATCACACAGGGAGAAACGGAGAGCGAGACTCCCGAATTGCGCGAGTGGGTGAAGACAAGGGCGGCGGCTGTTCCGAGGGCAGCGCCTCCAAGTACGTCCCACACGTCGTGCTTGTCGGCATATACCCTGCCCCATGCCACGTATGTGCTGACGAAGTATGCTGGTATGCCCCATTTCCATCCGTAACGCTTCATCAGATAGGAGGCTCCATCGAAGGCCAACGCCGTGTGGGTGCTCGGGAAGGAGTGATTACCTGTGCCGTCGGGGCGCGACTTCTTGATGGAAGCCTCAAGGGCATAGTTGGCTACCAATGTGGCGGCTGTACTCAGTCCGAGTTCGGCCATTCCCTTCGTGTCGTTCTCAACGATTGATACGGTGAGAGCAGCCAATGTCGGTGTGACACTGAGCACATCGGTGCTACGCTCCACAAATGTCTTCTGTGCCTTCATCGGCATACAGAGGGCGACTAATAATGATAAAACAATGATTCTCATTTCATTCGTATTTTGAGTTTGTAGATATTTCCTGTTTCTATATGCATCACACGACGCAGGTCGTCGTCGAGCGGAGAAATGGCGAGAGCGACATGTCCCATGGTGCGACGCAGGTTGATTTCGGCAAGGGCCAATCGCCTGCCTTCCAATGCCATCATGTCGATGCCAAAGGGACCGACATACGTGAGCTGCCTACCGAGATACTCGCATGCGGCAGTAGTGAAAGTATCAAGATCGGCAAGGTCAATATATTGCGACAGTATCTCACGCTTAACTGCCTCGGTAGCAAGCAGATTGCCTGTATATGCTCCATTAATGGTTTGGAACAAGGACAGACCCATATATGCCACTGTTCCATCCCCACAGCGCTGAAATTCCATACCGAAATCCAACACCTTATTATATAATGGCTCCACCATCACACTGCCCTGTTGGGCAATTGTGTTGCGCAGCCATCCTAAGGTATGCTCGTCGAGTGTGTCATTAAGAAAACGTATGCCCCTGCCACTACTGCTCCAAGGAGCCTTGGCCACCACCTTATTATATTTATATATAAGGTCATGGATATCATTGAGGGTGGAGCACTCGAAAGCCTCGGATATTCCCACATGCCCAAGGAGTTGCTTGGCAGTGCGGCGGTGTGACTCATCACGCACCTGGCGAAGTGTATCGGCATCCGGCAACAATCTCTCATCCACACCACGACGACGCAGAGAATAGGACAACGACCTGTCCCATCCCCACGGGTCAATACTATCGACATGAATGTTATGCAGGTCGCACTCCTCGACAAACTCCACCTCAGGCTCATGCCAGGGGCGATACTTTGCCACCTGCTGCGACACACGGGTGAAGGCTCGGCGGGCATGAGGGGCATCATCAACAAGGACCACATCGCCATCCTTGGCCCAAAGGGCAGGGATATAGTCGAGCGACCCACGCAGCGCACGGGCTGCATGCGGGGGAGTGAAATTATCAATATCGGTAGCCAAGGCAAGGTCGTGGCCGGGATTGAAGATATGTAATGTCTTATCCATTTATCTACTCAATATTTTATCTATAAACATACAAAAACGCCATAAAAAGTGGCAAAATATCCATTTCGGGCACAAAATTACAATTTTTTTTTGATATTTTGCCATATAGAGTTTGCAATTTCCAAATTTATTAGTAACTTTGTGCCCAAAATAGAGGATTTAAGGATAAAATGGAAGAATTCTTCAGAACACATACCTATCTGGTGGAGCATACCAATGCTGCCGTCCGCAGAACTCTCATGGACGAAATCAATTGGAATGACCGCCTGATTGGCATCAAGGGTACCCGAGGTATTGGCAAGACTACATTCCTGCTGCAATATGCCAAGGAGCACTTTGACGTCACAGACCGCAAATGCCTATATGTGAATATGAACAACTTCTATTTCCAGGGACGAGGTATTGCCGACTTTGCCGGAGAGTTCTATCGCGAGGGAGGCAGGGTGCTGCTCATCGACCAGGTGTTCAAACACCCGGAATGGAGCCCGGAACTGAGAAAATGCCACGACCTCTACCCCAACCTCAAGATAGTGTTCACGGGATCAAGCGTGATGAGACTCAAAGAGGAAAACCCGGAGCTCAACGGCATTGTAAAAAGCTATAACCTCAGAGGGTTCTCGTTCAGGGAGTTTCTAAATCTCAAGACGGGACATCATTTCAGACCATATACTCTCGACGAGATATTAAGCGACCACGAGCGCATCGTGAAGGACATACTGCCCAAGGTGTCGCCACAGTCGTTCTTCCAGGACTACCTCCACCACGGATTCTATCCATTCTTTCAGGAACAACGCAACTACTCGGAAAACCTGTTGAAAACCATGAACATGGTGACGGAGGTTGACATATTGTTAATAAAACAAATCGAACTGAAATATCTTACAAAGATAAAAAAACTCTTCTACCTGCTCGCTCTCGAGGGCAACAAGGCGCCCAATGTAAGTTGGCTGGCGCAGGAGATAGAGACAAGCCGTGCCACGGTGATGAACTATATCAAATATCTCGCTGACGCACGACTGATAAACATGATATACCCCAAGGACTGCGAATTTCCAAAGAAACCGTCGAAGGTGATGATGCACAACACCAATCTGATGTATGCCATCTATCCTATAGCGGTGAAGAAACAGGACGTGATGGAGACATTCTTTGTCAACACGATGTGGAAAGACCATACAGTCAACCAAGGGGCTAAAGACGATTTCTTTATCGTGGACGGCAAACAGAAATTCAAAATCTGCAATGCCTTGGAACAGGAAAAGAAAAGATACAGGCAAGACACGATCTACGCACGGTTTAACACCGAAGTGGGAAGAGACAATCAAATACCACTGTGGCTGCTGGGATTCCTGTATTAAGAATTAAGAATTAAAAATTAATAATTAAGAATTAAGGATATTAATCATTTAATTTATCTATATAAAAAATGGCTAAAGAAAAGAAATTTATCACTTGTGATGGTAATGAGGCTGCTGCTCACGTGAGCTATATGTTCTCTGAAGTAGCTGCCATCTACCCTATCACCCCGTCATCTCCTATGGCGGAGCATGTTGACGAGTGGTCTGCCCGCACCAGAAAAAATCTCTGGGGACAGACTGTCAGTGTACAGGAAATGCAGTCGGAAGGCGGTGCCGCAGGTGCCGTTCACGGTTCGCTCCAGGCTGGTGCTCTCACCACAACCTTCACAGCGTCTCAGGGTCTTCTGCTCATGATTCCTAACATGTACAAGATTGCAGGTGAACTGCTGCCTTGCGTGTTCGACGTATCGGCACGTACTCTGGCTTCTCACTCACTTTGTATCTTCGGTGACCACATGGACGTTATGGCTTGCCGCCAGACTGGTTTTGCCATGTTCTGCTCTGGTTCTGTACAGGAGGTTATGGACCTCACAGCTGTGCCTCACCTCGCTACTCTGAAGACTTGGGTGCCCTTCGTAAACTTCTTCGATGGATTCCGCACTTCTCATGAGTATCACAAGATCGAGGTTATGGACATGGAGGATATCCGTCCTTTGGTTGACCCCGCTGACATCAAGGCATTCCGCGACCGCGCTCTTTCTCCTGAGCGTCCTGTTACTCGCGGTACAGCCGAGAACCCCGAAACATTCTTCACTCACCGTGAGGCTTGCAACAAGTACTACGACAAGGTGCCTGAGGTTGTTGAATACTACCTTGGCAAGATCTCTGAGATCACCGGTCGTGAGTATCACCTCTTCAACTACTATGGAGCCGAGGATGCCGAGAACGTTATCATCCTCATGGGTTCTGCCACAGAGGCTGCACGCGAGGCTATCGACCACCTGCTCAAAGAGGGCAAGAAGGTGGGTATGATCAGCGTTCACCTCTATCGTCCGTTCTCTGTTAAGCACCTCATCGCTGCTGTTCCTAAGAGCTGCAAGCGCATCGCCGTGCTCGACCGTACAAAGGAGCCCGGAGCTGAGGGTGAACCTCTGTATCTCGACGTGAAGAGCGCATTCTACGATGTTGAGAATCGTCCGCTCATCGTTGGAGGTCGCTACGGTCTTGGTTCTTCCGACGTTACTCCTGCCAAGATTATATCTGTATTCAACAACCTCGAGTTGCCTGAGCCAAAGAACCACTTCACTGTTGGTATCGTTGACGACGTCACATTCACCTCTCTGCCTGAGGTTGAGGAGATGGCTCTCGGTGGACAGTCTATCCAGGAGTGCAAGTTCTTCGGTCTGGGTGCCGACGGTACTGTTGGTGCCAACAAGAACTCGGTTAAGATCATCGGTGAGAACACCGACAAGCACTGCCAGGCTTACTTCTCTTATGACTCTAAGAAGTCGGGTGGCTTCACTTGCTCACACCTCCGTTTCGGTGACGAGCCTATCCGCTCTACTTATCAGATCACTACACCTAACTTCGTTGCATGCCATGTTCAGGCCTACCTGCACATGTACGACGTTACACGTGGTATCCGCGAGAACGGTTCATTCCTCTTGAACACTATCTTCGACGGCGAGGAACTCATCAACTTCATTCCTAATAAGGTGAAGCGTGTGTTCGCCCAGAAGAACATCAAGGTATATTATATCAACGCTACCAAGATTGCACAGGAGATTGGTCTGGGCAACCGTACCAACACCATCCTCCAGTCGGCATTCTTCCGCATTTCTGAGGTTATCCCCGTTGACCTTGCCATCGAGCAGATGAAGAAGTTCATCGTTAAGTCTTACGGTAAGAAGGGTGAGGACGTTGTCAACATGAACTATGCTGCCGTTGACCGTGGTGGTGAGTACAAGGTGCTCGCAGTTGACCCGGCATGGGCTAACCTTCCCGACGACGCTGTCAAGGAGGATGACGCTCCCGCATTCGTTAAGGAGCTCGTTCGTCCTATCAACGCTCAGGCAGGTGACCTTCTGAAGGTTTCTGACTTCGTTAAGCACGACACTGTTGACGGTACTTGGATGACTGGTACTGCCCAGTATGAGAAGCGTGGTGTAGAGGCATTCGTTCCTGCATGGAACCCCGCCAACTGTATCCAGTGTAACAAGTGTTCTTATGTTTGTCCTCACGCTGCTATCCGTCCGTTCGTCATGACCGACGAGGAGCTTGCAGGTGGCTATCAGGGCGAGTCTATCGAGATGAAGGCTCCTGCTGCCATGAAGGGCATGCACTTTGTTATCGAGCCTTCTGTTCTCGACTGTCTCGGATGTGGTAACTGTGCTGACGTCTGCCCGGGTAATCCCAAGACAGGCAAGGCTCTCACCATGGTTCCGTTCAATCCCGACAACGCTGACATGCAGAAGGAAGCTGCCAACTGGACATACCTCACAAAGAAGGTTACCAGCAAGCAGGATCTCGTTGACATCAAGATGAACGTTAAGAACTCTCAGTTTGCACAGCCTCTGTTCGAGTTCTCAGGAGCTTGCTCTGGTTGTGGTGAGACTCCTTACGTTAAGCTGATCTCTCAGCTCTTCGGTGACCGTGAGATTATCGCCAACGCTACTGGTTGCTCTTCTATCTATTCAGCATCTATTCCTTCTACTCCTTATACTACAAACGCCAAGGGTCAGGGTCCTGCCTTCGACAACTCTCTGTTCGAGGACTTCTGCGAGTTCGGTCTCGGTATGGTGCTCGGTAACAAGAAGATGAAGGAGCGCGTGGTTCAGTTGCTCAACAAGATGATTGAGAGCGACAAGGCTTCTGAGGAATACAAGGAGGCTGCACGCGAGTGGATTGCCGCTAAGGATGACGCTGATGCATCTAAGGCAGCTGCCGCCAAACTGAAACCGCTGATTGCCGAGAGCGCAGCCAAGGGTTGTCCTGTATGCCAAGAGCTTCAGACCCTCGACCACTACCTCGTAAAGCGTAGCCAGTGGATTATCGGTGGTGACGGTGCTTCTTACGACATCGGTTACGGTGGTCTCGACCACGTTATCGCAAGCGGTGAGGACGTTAACATCCTCGTGCTCGATACTGAGGTTTATTCTAACACTGGTGGTCAGGCCTCTAAGGCTACTCCTCTTGGTGCCATCGCACAGTTTGCCGCTCAGGGTAAGCGTATCAAGAAGAAGGATATCGGTATGATTGCCACTACCTACGGTTATGTATATGTTGCTCAGATTGCCATGGGTGCCGACCAGGCTCAGTGCTTGAAGGCCATCCGCGAGGCTGAGGCATATCCAGGACCATCACTCATCATCGCTTATGCTCCATGTATCAACCACGGTCTGAAGGCCAAGGGCGGTATGGGCAAGAGCCAGGCTGAGGAAGGTCGCGCCGTTGAATGTGGTTACTGGCATCTGTGGCGCTTCAACCCGCAGTTGGCTGCCGAGGGTAAGAACCCGTTCTCTCTCGACTCTAAGGAGCCGGATTGGAGCAAGTTCCATGACTTCCTCATGGGTGAGGTGCGCTACCTCTCAGTGAAGAAGGCTTATCCCGACGAGGCTGAGGAGTTGTTCGCTGAAGCACAGAAGATGGCTCAGCAGCGCTACAAGACCTATGTTCGCCAGACCAAGATGGACTGGAGCGAAGAATAATTCAATTTGCGCTTCGGCGCAAATTGAAATTAAAGAATTAAAAAATTAAAGAATTAAAGAAGGCTGCGCATCCATATACGCAGCCTTCTTTTTTTAGCCCTGAAAAGAACTTTAATATTTTAATTCTTTAATTCTTTAATTTCGCGAAGCGACTAAAACGGCAGGTCGTCGGCACTGCCACCCTCTGCTGCGGGCTGCTGGGGAGGGAATGGAGACTCAGCAGGAGCTGCGCCAGCAGGAGCAGCACCAGCAACAGGAGCAGCACCAGCAACAGGAGCAGCACCGGGCACCTGAATATTGCGATTTACAGCCCATGCGCGTACATCATTAAACCATCTGCCCTGATACTCGTGTGAATCTATATCAAATGACACTGTCATTTCTTCACCCAACTGGATATTGAACTGGTTAATTTTCTCTTCACCGAAAACACGGAAACAGCATTTCTTGGGATACTGGTCATGTGTCTCGATGACATAATCCTGAGATTTCCATTGGTTACCTGTGCGTTGTGAAACGCCACCCTGTGCCGGAAGAACGGCAATAATTTTTCCTGTAATTTCCATAAAATTCTATATATAAATTGTGATTTTTACTCAATTCTACCGCAAAAGTACAAATTAGTTTTAATTTATGCAACTTTTTGGCGAATAATTTTGCTACAATGGCATTTTTTTTGTATTTTTGTAGTCAATTTAGAGAATATAAAACAAAAAATATACAAACTCATGAGATTTACATTATCCAGTACTGCCTTAAGCAGCAAGCTTTCTGCCCTGTCAAGGGTAATCAACAGCAAGAACCCTATTGCCATATTGGGTTGCTTCGTTTTCAGAACAGAAAACAATGTACTCTATCTTACCGCCTCCGACGGTGAGAACTGGCTGTCAACACCGCTTGAACTGGCGGAATGCGATGCCAATGACTCATTTGCCATCGATAGTCACTATATCCTCGATGCAGTCAAGGGTTTCTCTGAACAACCCCTTACATTCGAGGTTGACAAGTCAGGCAACACAGCAAAGGTGTCATATCTTAATGGACATTTTGCACTGCCAATCGAGTCGGCCGACAATTTCCCACAGCCACAAGGCGTTAATGACAATGCCCACGAAATAGTAATCAAGAGTTGTCAACTGTCGGAAAACATCAACCGCACTATCTTTGCTACGGCTCAGGAAGAACTGCGCCCAGTGATGAATGGTATATACTTCGACGCAACACATGAGTGCCTCACTGTTGTTGCCAGCGACGGACACAAACTTGTGCGCAACCGCTTGTTCTCAATAAAGAGCGAGCAACCGTCTGCCTTTATCCTGCCTAAGAAACCTGCATCACTGCTTAAGAATATGCTGATGAAGGACGACAGTGAGGTGGTGATGAGATTTGACGACCGCAACGCTCTCATACTCTTCAACGACAGTACGATGAACTGCCGACTCATCGAGGGCAGATATCCTAATTACAACGCTGTCATTCCTCAGAATAACACCAACGAGGTTGTTGTTGATCGCGAGGGGCTGCTGGCTGCCATCAAGCGCGTACAGCCATTCTCGAATGACGCATCCAACCTTATCCGCTTCCACATCGAAGGCGGAATACTGCAACTCGATGCCGAGGATTTTGATTTCAACAAAACTGCCACCGAACGCCTGTCATGCGAATATAACGGTCGCCCGATGAGCATAGGATTCAAGGGATCTGTATTTGTTGAGGTGTTAAGCAACTTCGACAGTCAGGAGGTTAACATTCAACTCTCCGACCCCAGTCGCGCCGGACTCGTCGTTCCGATGGAGCAGTCTGAAGATCAGGATGTTCTCATGCTTATGATGCCGATGCTAATCAATGACTAAGTCGCTTCGCGAAATTAAAGAATTAAAATATTAAAATATTAAAGTTCCTTTAGAGGAAATTAAAGAATTAATGAAACTCAATATTCAGAAACCACTGGTCATTTTCGACCTCGAGACAACCGGTCTTGACATGGTTAACGACCGAGTAATACAACTATCATATATTAAGGTATATCCCGACGGTAAGGAGACAAGGGGCGACATGCTCATCAACCCCGAGAAACATATTCCCGAGGTGGTGGAGCAGCTCACTGGCATTAAGGATGCCGACGTTGCCGACAAACCGACATTTAAGCAAGTGGCAGCCAAACTCAACGAGGAATTCACGGGTTGCGACTTTGCCGGATTCAACTCCAACTTCTTCGACATCCCTATGCTTGCCGAGGAGTTTCTGCGTGCCGGCATCGACTTCGATTTCTCGAAATGTCGCCTTATCGATGCCTGCACCATATTCAAAAAGATGGAACGACGCAATCTTGCTGCCGCATACAAGTTCTATTGCGGAAGGAAGATGGAAGAGGATTTCGAGGCTCACCGTGCCGACCAGGATACAGAGGCCACATATAGGGTACTGATGGGCCAGCTCGACATGTATCGTCCCGAGAACCAGGAAGATCCCGAGCGTTGTCTTGCCAATGATATGGACGCTCTTGCCGAATTCTCTAAGCAGAATGATAATGTGGATTTTGCAGGACGTATCGTATGGGCCGACAAGAAAGACGCCAATGGGCAAACAGTGCTTGACACAAATGGTAACCCAGTGCGCGTGGAGGTGTTCAACTTCGGCAAGCACAAGGGCGAAGAAGTGGCAGCCGTACTGCGCTACGACTCAGGCTATTTCAGTTGGATGCTTGGCGGTGACTTTACTAACAATACCAAACAGGTACTCATGCGCATTCGCTTGCGCGAAAGCAGAATGATATAAATAATATGCTTAAAGGTAAGAAGATTGTTCTTGGCATCACTGGTTCTATAGCAGCCTACAAAGCTTGCTATATAATTCGTGGTCTCATTAAACAGGGCGCAGAGGTGCAGGTGGTGATAACTCCGGCTGGTAAGGAGTTTATCACTCCCCTAACCCTCTCAACGCTTACCCACAAACCAGTGATAAGCGATTTTTTTTCACAGCGCGACGGTACATGGAACAGTCATGTGGATCTTGGTTTGTGGGCTGATGCCATGCTCATAGCTCCTTGCACAGCTGCCACACTTGGCAAAATGGCAAACGGCATTG
Source organism: uncultured Prevotella sp. (assembly GCA_945788545.1). Next base: position 5,773 of record CALZMK010000001.1, on the reverse strand, counting down.
CCGACAATATGCTCATAACAACATATCTCTCGATGAAGGCTCCTGTGTTCGTGGCTCCGGCTATGGATCTCGACATGTATCGCCATCCATCGACACAACACAACATGGAGACCATAAAGTCATACGGCAATATCATCATCGAACCGCAAAGCGGATTCTTAGCCAGTGGACTTGAGGGTAAGGGACGAATGGAAGAGCCGGAGGTTATAGTAGAAGCACTCGACCATTTCTTCGCCCAATCTCCCAAACTACTTGAGGGTAAAAGGATTATGATTACAGCTGGACCAACATACGAGAAGATTGACCCAGTGAGATTCATTGGCAATTACTCAAGCGGGAAGATGGGATTTGCCCTTGCCGAGGAATGTGCCGCCAAGGGTGCTGAGGTCATACTCATTGCCGGTCCGGTATCACTAAATACTGCCAACAGTGGCATCAAGCGTATTGATGTTGAGAGTTGTGAGGAGATGTATAACGCAGCCATCGACAACTTCCCGTCATGCGACGCAGCCATACTCTGTGCTGCTGTGGCCGACTTCCGTCCCGAACATGTTGCCGACAAGAAGATAAAGCGCGAAGAGGACGACCTCATACTGCGTCTTGCCCCTACTCACGACATTGCCGCAGAACTTGGAAAGAAAAAAAACAACAAACAGATACTTGTTGGCTTTGCTCTTGAAACAAATGACGAAGACAATAATGCCAAGTCGAAACTCGAAAGAAAGAATCTCGACTTCATTGTTCTCAACTCCCTGCGCAACGAGGGCACATGTTTCCGCAGCGATGAGAATCAGATTAAGATTATCTCGCGAGACGGAGCCAAGGTCTTTCCTAAAAAGAAAAAGAATGAAGTAGCTGCCGACATCGTGGAGGAACTTTGTCTTTTAATGAGGAATTAGGAATGAGGAATAGCCATTTCTGGGCTACATATTATTAATGAATTATGAAATATAAATTGTTATACGTTCTATCTGTCCTCCTTGGCGGATTAGTTTGCAATAACTGCATGGCGCAGGAATTGCAGGCCAAGATTACTATTAACACGCAAAAGGTGGGTGTGACAGACAAAAGTGTATTCGAAAACCTTCAGCAAAACCTCGAGCAGTTTGTCAACGAGCGCCAATGGACGGAACTGCAATTCCAGAAAAACGAGAGAATTGTATGCAATTTCAACATTACCGTCAATAAGTATGACAAGACGGCAAACACATTTGAGTGTACTGCCCTTATCCAGGCCAACCGACCTGTGTATAACTCGCAATACACAACTACCCTCTATAATAATACCGACAACAATTTCAACTTCGAATACGCAGAGTTCGACCAACTCAACTTCAACGAGGAGATGGTAGATAACCAGTTGACGGCTCTTATGGCATACTATGCCTACCTCATCATCGGTCTCAACCTCGACAGCTTCTCTCCCCTTGGAGGTACCGACGTGCTGCAACGCTGCATGAACCTCACAAATAATGCTCAGAACCTCACATTCCCTGGCTGGAAAGCCTTTGACGACAGTCGCAACAGATTTGCTATCATCAACGACTACCTTGACGAGGGAATGAAACCATTCCGACAGTTGCAATACGACTATTATCGCAAGGGTATGGATGAGATGGCCAACAATGCCGAGAGAGGACGCACCAACATATCTACAGCCCTTGAGGAAGACCTCAAGACAGCCCACTCCAACAAACCCCTAAGTAGGTTGCCACAGATATGGACCGACTACAAGCGGGACGAACTGGCCAGCATCTACAAGGGCAAGGGCACGCAGAAAGAAAAAGAAAGTATATACGAAATACTCACCACCATCAATGCCTCACAAAACGAAGCATGGGAGAAGGTGAGAAACTAAAAAATTAAGAACTAAGAATTAAAAATTAAGAGATAATATTTTGATTAGGCATTTATACATACGGAATTTCACGATTATCGAGGAACTCGACATCGACCTCTTCCCCGGTTTCTCTGTCATCACAGGTGAGACGGGAGCTGGAAAGAGTATCGTGCTCGGTGCCATCGGTCTGCTCAAGGGACAGAGAGCCGACTCTAAGATGATTCGCCATGGTGCCGACCGCTGTGTTGTGGAGGCCCACTTCGACCTCTCGAAGTATGACATGCAGGCATTCTTCACCGACAACGACATCGACTATGATGCCGCCGACTGCATTGTGCGCCGCGAGATAACCTCGGCTGGTAAGAGTCGCGCTTTCATCAACGACACACCGGTATCCCTCGCCATCCTAAAGGAATTGGGCGAGAGCCTTATCGACGTGCATAGCCAGCACCAGAACCTGCTTCTCGGGCGCCAAGACTTCCAGCTCAGTGTGGTGGATATTATCGCCGACTCTCGCAAGGAACTGGCCGACTACCGCGAAGCATACGCCTTGATGAAAGACAGGGAGCGCGAACTGAAACGTGTGAAGGAGGAGATTGAGACCAACAGAAGCAAGGCCGACTTTATGCAGTATCAATACGACGAACTCGATGCCGCCAAACTCATCGATGGCGAACAGGATGAACTCGAGCAAAAGGCTGAGCGCATGAGCCATTCCGAAGAGATAAAGACGGCACTCTATGAAGCCGACAATTCGCTCTCTGCTGATGATACTGGTGCCATCACCCTACTCCGCTCGGCACGATCGGCACTCAACCAGGTGGAGAAGGTGTTGCCTATAGCGGGAGAACTTGCCGCACGCATGGACTCTGCATATATCGAGCTTAAGGATATAGCACAGGAGATTAGCGGCCAGTTGGAGGAGGTGGATTTTAATCCTGCCGACCTCGACTCCGTCAATAATCGTCTCGACAAGATTTACAGTCTGGAAAAGAAATACCATGTTGAGAGTGTTGGCGAACTAATTGCCTTGCGCGACGAACTTGAACGACAGTTGGGCGATATTGAGAATACCGATGAGCGGCTCAACGAACTACAAGCTGCGGTGGATAAAGCAACGGCAAAATGCCGTAAGTTGGCAGATATACTTAGTGGCAAGCGCAAGAAATCTTCAAAGGCCATTCAGACCGAGGTTATGGATCGCCTTGTGTCATTGGGCATGCCCAATGTGCGCTTTGAGATACAGATAACGCAAGACAATCTAAGTGCCAACGGACAGGACACCATCGATTTCCTTTTCAGTGCCAACAAAAACGGCACACTCCAGCAGGTGGCACAAGTAGCATCGGGCGGAGAGATTGCCCGACTGATGTTATCATTAAAGGCAATGATAAGCGGCGCCGTAAAACTGCCCACCATCATCTTTGATGAGATTGACACGGGAGTAAGTGGAAAGATTGCCGAGAAGATGGCGCAGATAATGAAGGAGATGGGTGACTGCGAGCGCCAGGTGATCAGTATCACCCACTTACCCCAAATCGCTGCCTTGGGATCCACCCATTATAAGGTATTTAAGGAAGATACCGCCGACGGAACTGTCAGTCGCATGCAACTACTAACCGATGACGAGCGCATCAACGAGATTGCCCAAATGCTCAGTGGCAGCAACATCACCGAAGCAGCTATCAGCAATGCAAAGGCTTTGCTGGGAATTAAGAATTAAGAATTAAAAATTAAGAATAAAGAAAAAATGTTTGACGAAGTCAATTAAAGAGTATATGAAGAGATTTATTACGATATTATTATCAGTATGTGTCTGCTGCATGGCATCAGCCCAGCCAGACAAATGGGTGAAGAAAGCCACCAAGGCTGTATTCACCCTTAAGACATTCAATGCCGACGGCGAATTGATCGGCAGTAGCAATGGTTTTTTCATCACTGCCGACGGTATTGCCGTCAGCAGCTACACCCCCTTCCGCGGTGCCTCCAAGGCCGTAGTTATCGATGCCATGGGCAAGGAATACCCCGTGAAGAGTATCATCGGAGCCAACGACACCTATGACATCGCAAAGTTTAGGGTGGATGCCAACAAGTGCCAGACACTTCGCACCGCACCATCAGCCGCTGAGAACACCCAGTTATGGCTTCTGCCTTACAACGCGAAGAACGGATACAGTTGCACTGCCGCCAAGGTGAAATCTGTGCAGAAGGTGTCAAATGACTACGACTATTACACCCTCGAAGGCACTGCCGGCGAGAACACCATCGGTTGCCCGTTCCTCAACGCCTCAGGAGATGTTGTGGGTATCATGCAACCGTCATCCTCCGACAACAAGACTACACAATATGCCGTAGGAGCCACATTCGCCACCGAACTGAAGATGACGGGACTGAGTCTTAACGACCCGGCACTCAAAGCCACATCCATAAAGAAAGACCTGCCCGACGAACTCGATCAGGCTGTCCTAACCCTTTATCTCGCCAGCACCATAGGCGACGCTAATAGTTTTGTAGGATTGGTGGATGATTTCATCGCCAAGTTCCCGCAGGCACCCGACGGTTATAGCTACAAGGCTCAGATAATGGCAGCACAGGACAACTATCCCGAGGCCGACAAATACATGAAACTCGCTATTGAAAACGCCACCGACAAAGCCGAGGCACGCTACAACTATGCCAGGATGATGTATCAAAACCTATTGTATTTCAACGACAGTGCCTCGCATGCATGGAGTTACGAGCAAGCCCTCGAACAGTCGGAACAGGCCGTAGCCCTCGACCCACAGTTGGCCTACATCACGCAAAAGGCTCAACTGCTCTTTGCCTGCAAGCGATACGACGACTCCTACGCCACGTTCCAAGATGCCATCGCCAAGGGCGGCCACAATGCCGAATGTTTCTATGGTGCAGCGCGTTGTAAGGAGCAACTGGGCGACACCGCTACATATATAGCCCTGCTCGACAGTGCCGTGGCCACCTTCACGCAACCTTATCTAAAGGAAGCGGCACCCTATATTTATGCCCGTTCACAGGCTCTTGCCGAAAATGGCAAATACCGCCTTGCAGTCAACGACCTGAATGAGTATGAGAAACTAATGATTGCTGATATCAAAAGTGAGTTCTATTATATGCGATCCCAGGTTGAGGTGAAGGCTCGTCTCTACCAGCAGGCCCTCAACGATCTCGACAAGGCAATCGACAAGGATTCTTCCGTCTTGCTTTATCGCTCTGAGAAAGCCTCATTGCAGATTAGGGTACGACTTATCGACGAAGCCATAGAGACCGCCACGGAGTGCATACGTCTCTTCCCCGATTCCAGCGATGGTTATCTCTTCCTCGGCCTTGCACAATGTCTGAAAGGCGACAAGGCCCTTGGCGTTGTCAATCTCCTAAAGGCAAAGGATCTGGGCGATGCTCAGGCAGATGTTCTTATTGAAAAATACGGAAAAAAATAAAAAATAAATACTCATGCGATTGAGTTAAGACTATTTAACGTAAGATATTTGCTTGTTTAGAGCAAATATCTTACCTTTGCAGTCGCATTGCGGAATTAGCTCAGTTGGTAGAGCATTGGCTTCCCAAGCCGAGGGTCGCGGGTTCGAGTCCCGTATTCCGCTCTTTTCTCCCCCTCTATTTTATTCTATTTGTTTCTATTACTCACTTAACTTAGTGAGCAGCCACTTGCCACCCTGTCGCTTGAAGGTGAGTTCCATTTCCAATCCATTGGATATGCCACGGAATACAAGTATCTTGTTGTTTCCGCCCTGCTTTGGCTCGCCATAGATGACATTATACAATGTAGAGGCAGGAAGCTCGGGAGCAAAGGCTGGCCATGTCTCTGGAGTGAGGACACCCTCCATCGTACTGAAATCATCGTCAGGGTCGGGACCTGAGAACTGCACAATGTCGCTCACACTTCTACACTGGAATGCA